>RGTE01000210.1 GCA_010025475.1 Verrucomicrobiota bacterium | reverse complement strand
TGGATGGTGCGCAAGACGGTGGCCGCCGCCAATCCGGCGCCCGCGGAGGTGCCGAACAGGCCGAGTTTCCGAGGGTCGTGGCAGGAGCAGAGGGATTTCCAGACACGGAAGGAGTCGTCCAGTCCGGCGGGAAAAGGGTGGTCGGGGGGCATCCTGTAGTCGACGCAGACAATCTCGAACTTGCCGATTCCGGCCATCAGGACCGATTCCAACGTGGCGGCCTCACCCGGATTAAAGACATAGCCCCCGCCATGGATGTTCATCAGGAGGCGGTTCCGGTTGGCCGGGGCTACTTCATGGGGACGAACACGGAAGATGGGAACGCCTTCCATTTTTTCGGGCGTGACGGTGACCCCCATTTGTTTGCTGATCGTCTGGATCTCCTGGACGACTTCTTTCGCTCGCCCGGAAATAAGTTTTTTCCATTCGGCGGAAGTTTGCGGGTTTGCATCCCAGACCGGGGCTCGGTACGGCGCGGCGATAAATTCACGCAGCTGCGGGCTGACGGTGGTGGGCACGGGAATTTCCCGGCTGGGTACGGTGCGGGGGCCGGGCTTTGAGTTTGCCGCGTTCTGGGAGGGTCGGAGGGATTCAAAAGAGGAGTCGGAAGGCATGGATACTCTTATAGCGAAACCCCTAAGAGGTGGGAGGAGGGGATTTTGAGAAATGGGTGAACGAAATCTGCACGCTCTACCGAACTAAAGATCTCGAGCCACAGGCCTTGAGGTCAGGTACTGCGGGCAGGTAGGTCGAGGAAGTCGGCGACGAAG
This sequence comes from Verrucomicrobiota bacterium, assembly GCA_010025475.1. Classification (GTDB taxonomy): domain Bacteria; phylum Verrucomicrobiota; class Verrucomicrobiia; order Methylacidiphilales; family Verrucolacustridaceae; genus Verrucolacustris. Next base: position 1,253 of record RGTE01000210.1, on the reverse strand, counting down.
GCGTTGGCGGGGCGGGCGAGGATTTCTTTAGGGGTGCCGGACTGCTGAATTTTGCCCTGATGGAGGATGGTGACGTGATCGGCTAATTCGAATGCCTCGTCCTGATCGTGGGTCACAAAGATGGTGGTCAGACCGGTCTGGTCGTGAAACTCGCGCAGCCATTTGCGAAGTTCTTTCCGGACCTTGGCGTCGAGGGCGCCAAAAGGCTCATCCAGAAGCAGGATTTTAGGTTCCACGGCGAGGGCCCGAGCAAGTGCGATTCGCTGGCGCTGACCGCCGGATAGTTGGGCGGGAAAACGTTTTTCTAGGCCGGGCAGTTGAACCATCTCCAGGAGGTCTTTGATCTTCTTTTGGATCTCTGATTCCGGCGGGCGGGTTTTACGGGGTCGGACGCGGAGACCGAAAGCGATGTTTTCGGCGATGGTTAGGTGGTTGAAGAGCGCGTAGTGCTGAAAGACAAAGCCGGCCCGGCGTTCGTAGGCGCTCGACCATGTCACATCCTTGTCGTCAAAGAGCACCTTACCGTCGTTGGGGTGGGGAAACTCGAGCCCGGCGATGATGCGGAGAAGGGTGGTTTTACCGGAACCGCTGGGGCCCAGCAGGGCGAGGAGGTCGCCCTGCCTGACTTCCACGGAAACGTCGTTCAGGGCGGGGAACCGCTCGAAGTTTTTGGAGATGTTCTGGACGCGGATGTTCATGGTTCGGGTTGGGCAGGGTCACGTTGACGACGCCGATCCTCCCAGGCCGGCGCGACGGGTGGACGGAGCACAGGCTCGCGTTCGAGGTAAAACTTCAGGATCAGGGTGATAATGCCGAGCATGGAGAGGAGGGAGGCGAGGGCGAACGCCTCGGCGAACTGGTATTCGGCATGGAGAATTTCGATCTGGAGGGGGATGGTCACGGTTTTATTGCGGATGACCCCGGAAACGACGGAGACGGCTCCAAACTCTCCCATGGCCCGGGCGTTGCACAGAACCACGCCGTAAAGCAGGCCGATCCGGATCCGGGGAAGGGTAACCCGCCAGAACACCTGCCAACCACGGGCCCCAAGGGAAACCGCCGCTTCTTCCTCCGCTTGCCCTTGTTGTTCCATGAGCGGGATCAGGACGCGGGCGACGAAAGGAAAGGTCACGAAGACGGTCGCTAAGACCAGGCCGGGGTAAGCAAAAATGATCTGGATGTTGCGTTCGTCCAGCCACGCCCCCAAGGGCATCTGGATTCCGAAAATCAGGGTGTAGATCAGGCCCCCGATC
>RGTE01000209.1 GCA_010025475.1 Verrucomicrobiota bacterium | reverse complement strand
ACCAAATTCCCCTTGCACCTCCGGTTCCAGGCAATTAACCCGCCCAATCCAAGAGCAACCAGCGAAAGGTACGAAGGCTCGGGGACAACGTTCAAGGTGATGGAATCGGAGGACCAACCCCAAACATAGGATCCGGTGGCCACTCCCATGGAGCTCAAGGTTTTATTGTTCCACGTCAACGTGCCGGTCACCGCCGTTCCCAGCACATAACTTTGATCGATCATGATATTATTCGTGGAAAGATTCCGAAACATCATGGTGGTTGAGGCTGTGCTTGTATTGGCTTGGAGCAGACTAGTGCTGGTGCCTAAATTACTGGGATAAGTCGTGGCGGTGTAATAATGCACCTGGACCGTTTGAATTCCGGAAAGCTTGGAGAGTCCAAAGAGCATCGTGTCACCAGACGGTCGCACGCCGCTAACCGCGCCAAGGCCTCCAGATGACGTAGGAGCACTCGGCAAACTGTTAATGGCTCCGGACAGCGTAGCCACCACATTACTTCCGACTTCTGCCATATGAATGGTGATCGCAGCCTGACTAACGGGCGAAATCGCTGATGCCAGACAGAGGCAAAAGGCGAGTTTCTTCCACATACCTATCACCTACTCATCCCTTCCAAAATTTCTACCCGATATTACGCAAACCCGTTTTCCCAATCTTTCTTGGTTAAACAATCATTCCACAGCGCTTACCGTTTTAGCCACCCATCTATCCCGGGGCTCACGCCCCAGGGTTTATCTTAAACTTAAACTTAAAACTTAATCTGTCCTGCGGCGAACCCGACGCAATACGATCCACCCCCCGAATCCAATCGCCAGCAGCGAAAGAGTGCCCGGCTCCGGAACCATATCGAAGGAAATCTGCAGAACCTGACCGTTCCCCCCCGTCACGCTGGGCCCCAAGCTGAGTGTGTTGAATGGGGAGCTGAACGCACTCGTACTGGTGATGCCTGCGATGTTGCTTTCAGACATGTCACCAATATGCGGTCCAAACTCCGTTAACATCGTAGTAATACCACGTCCAAGTGGTCCGACGGCCGCTGGTGGTCGAAGAAGGGCCACTCAAAATCCAATTACTGTGAGTTAGGAGCACGCCATGGGTCGCGGTGGAAACCGAGGCATCCGGCGCCACGTTATAGGCCACCATGTAGAGCTGAGATCCGGCCGGATAGAGCGAATTGTTGGAGGCGGAAAACTGCCCACCATACCGGCTGACCCGCTCGCCTAGTGCTCCCGTGCTGCCCCTAAAATTGGCGTCCCACTGGGAAAAGTTTGCCAAGGTCGGGGTAAAATTGTTGATGAAGATTCCGAAACGGAGGAGATAACTGGACAGGGCGGTTTGTCCGTTCGCCGGACTGATCATGATGTTGTCCGTAAAGAGACTATACATGCTTTGGGCCTCAACCCGGGCGGGTTGCATGAGAGCGATCGCGCCCAGAACGATTGGAAGCGCGATGGATGCGACAGAAATCTTCACAAAACCTAAACCTTTGCCTCTCTTTTCCTAAATTTCAACCGGAAATTACGTGCCATTTTTATGTCGTTTTAGACCTTGGGTTTTGGATCTTGGAGTCACCTCGTAATTGTCTCGAAGTTATCTCGGAGATGTCTCGGAGATGTCTCGGAGATGTCTCGGAGATAAACTTTTACATCTCCATGGTTTTCAAATGGATACGAAATTCATCCGCTCTCGCCCTGTCCAACCCTCCCTGACAACGCACGGGCCGGCGCGCTGCCCTACCTCATCCTCATCCATACCCCTCCGCTTCCGGCGGACCCTTGCCTTCCAGGTAAAACGCTTCAACATCCTCCTAGTGAACTTGACCATCAAACTTCACGACTGTTCGGTTGACGGCGAAACCGGCTATGCCGCCGTCTGTGCCGAATTCCCTGAAGCGAACGGCCAAGGGGAGACCCGCGAACAGTGCCTTCACGATCTTCGCACCTCGATTGAGGACATCCTCGCCTACCGGCGGGAAGAGGCCCAAAAATCCGTTCTTCGCGGCGAAAAGCTGGAAACCATGCCCGCGTGAAGCGGGCT
>RGTE01000208.1 GCA_010025475.1 Verrucomicrobiota bacterium | reverse complement strand
ACGCCTGAAAATCCCATCTGGCAAGGAAGGGGCACTTGGGTTGGTGGATATGGCCTCCGCGAGTGGGCTGGCGCTCCTTTCGGTGGAGGAAAGAAATCCTTGGAAAACAACATCCCGGGGAACCGGTGAACTTCTGGTGGCGGCCGCAAACAAGGGTGCCGATTTACTTTTGCTCGGGATTGGGGGGAGCGGCACTTGCGATCTCGGTCTGGGCTGTCTGCAGGCCATGGGGCTGAGGGCTTGGAGCCGAGCAGGAAAGGAACTCAAGACCCTCACGCCCGATCAGTGGGACGCGGTGGATCAACTCACTTTCGATTCCTTGTCTGATTTTCCCAAAATCCGCGTGGCGTGTGACGTCGTGAATCCTCTTCTCGGAGAACGGGGCGCAGTTCGCGTTTACGGTCCGCAAAAGGGACTCCTTTCCCGTGATCTCGAAAAGTTCGAATCCATCACTGCCAAAATGGCTCGGCGCCTTTTGCAACTCTCCGGCCGCGGAGCCGAATTTCTGGAGATTCCGGGAACGGGGGCGGCTGGAGGCCTTGGGTTTGGACTGATGGTGGTGGCCGGCGCCGAACTGGTGCCGGGTTCGGATCTGGTTTCCGCTTGGCTCGATTTGCCGCAAAGGGTTCGGGCGGCGGATGTGATTTTGACCGGGGAGGGCCGGTTTGACCGGAGCTCCCTGGAGGGAAAGGGTCCCGCCGCGTTGGTTGCCCAGGCGCTGGAGGTGGGAAAAAAAGTCCATGTGTTTGCCGGTTCGGTCGAGCCGGGCCTGAAAATCCCCGTCGGGCTTTCCGTTCACGCCATCTCGCCCCCGGATCTCCCCTTGGAAACGGCGCTCCGGCAGACAGGCCAATTTTTGGCCCAGGCCGTTTCGTCGGCCGATCTGATGGCTTAAAACAGCTGGAGGCGGCCGCTCCGGAAGGTCAGAGGGACCGGCCGGTCCGAGACCCGGCAGCGTGGATGCTTCCGTAGTTCCTCTGCGAGATCGCGGGAGACCCAGATTTTTTCCACGTGCAGGGTGTTGGGGATCAACATCCAGCGGCGGTCGCCGTAGCGCTGGCGAAGGGTGGCCACGAGTTCCTCATCGTCTCGCAAGGTGCAGGGAATCGCCATCCGCTGCATATCCCCGGTGGTGAGTGCGTTGATACGGGTCTTTTCCTCATGGATGGCGTCGCGCAGGCGCCGGGTGATGAAGTCGGCGAGCCCCACCCCCAAGGCGTTGCCTTGGGCTTTCGCGGTCAGGCCCAAGGCCGCAATGATGTTGATTTTTGGTTTGGTCAGGTCCTCAAAGCCGTGGACACCGCGGCGTCCGATCACATTCGTGTCCATGCCGGTCCCGCTGTAGGTCTTGCCGATTTCCTCCACCACCAGGACGTTGAGATCGTCGCAGGGAAGGGAGGGAAAGTAGTGACGGTGCCGTTCCAACAAGGTTGGTTCTTTCGAGAGGATTTCCCTTGCCGGAAGGGCATGAATTTCGGCGGTTTGGTCAAGACCGTCCTCCAGGATAGCCAACCCTGCCCAGATCTTGCCGGATTGGATCAGGAGCGAGCCCATTTCCTCCAGAATCCGCGGCATCCGGTCGGGCCGGGCGGAATGAAAGGTCTCGGCGGAACGGATTTTTCCCATGCCGACCACCATCATCTTGGTGAGGCCGCTTTGCACGGGACCGGCAAAGCAGGTGTGCAGCTTGATTCGGTTGAGAACCAGCACCCCGGCGCTTTCGAAGCAGTGGCGATCCATCCAGACATCTCCGGAGTCGACGGTTCCGACCTTCACGCACTCCATGCGGGAGCGGATTTCCATCCCGGTGGCTTGGGGGGTTAGGCCCAGCGACTCGACCATGGCCTGCTGGCCCTCCGCGGTCGCTCCGTTGTGGGATCCCATGCACGGGACGAGGAAAGGGCGGGCTCCGTGTTCGCGAAGCCAGTCGCCGGCGGCTTTGGTGATTTCGACGAGATTGCTGATGCCCCGGCTACCGGCCGTGATGGCCACTTCCCCTTGGGGCGGGGGAAGGCGCATTCCGTCGAGGGCCCTGCGCACCTCGGCGGTGATATCCGCCAGGGGTTTGG
>RGTE01000207.1 GCA_010025475.1 Verrucomicrobiota bacterium | reverse complement strand
GGGGTAAAGCCGGCGATGGTGGCGCTGGAGGACGGGGGACAGCAGGCGGCCTTCGTGGCCCAGCGAATTTTGGAACTGCATGAGGAGGGGACGAATCTCTCGGACATCGCCATCCTCTACCGGGCCCATTTTCATGCCATGGAGATGCAACTGGAACTGACTCGCCGGAATATTCCTTACACGATCACCTCGGGACTTCGTTTTTTCGAGCAGGCCCACATCAAGGACGTGGCGGCTCATTTGCGGGTGGGGGCCAACCCGAAGGATGAGGTGGCGTTTCACCGGTTGGCCCGCTTGTTGCCCGGCGTGGGGCCGAAGTCGGCCACGAAGATGTGGAACGAAGTGGCGGGCGGAAAAGCCCTGGCGCAGGTGAAGGTTTCGGAAAAGAGCGCCAAGGGCTGGGCCCAGCTGGTGGAGACCCTGAAACAGGTGAACCGGTTGGACGACCTGAGGCAACTGGAGGATTATGCCAACGGATTTGCCAACACGGCCGATTTTTTGGCGGAATTGGCGCTTTTGGGAAACACGGAAACGGAGGTGGCGGCGCGGCAGGGAGACAATGAGGGGGAAGCTGTGCGTTTAAGCACGGTGCACCAGGCCAAGGGGCTGGAGTACGGGGTGGTCTTCGTGATCATGCTTTGCGACGGACTGTTCCCGTCCTCTCGCGCGATGGAGACCGAGGAGGGAGAGGAGGAAGAGAGGCGGCTTTTTTACGTGGCGGTGACGCGGGCCAAGGACGAGTTGTATCTGACCCATCCCCGCTTGCGGATGGGCAAGGGGGGGGATGCTTGGCAGACGCCTTCCCGGTTTTTGAATGAGCTGAACCGGGATCTGGTGAATGTCTGGCGGGTGAAGGGTTCGGCGGGGTTGGGAGACTGGAGTTAGCGGTCGAGGTGATTTTTCTCCTTGGACCCACGGCCTCCGGAAAGTCGCGCTTGGCGATGGAGGTGGCCCGTCAGGCGGGCGCAGAAATCTGTTCGGTGGATGCCTTCCAGATTTACCGGGGGCTGGACATCGGGACGGCCAAGCCGTCCGGGATGGCCCGGAAGGAGATTCCCCACCACTTGCTCGATTTGGTGGAACCGGAGGAGGGATTCACGGCGGCGGATTACCTTCGCTTGGCCGGGGGCGTGCTGGAGAGCCTGAAAAGCGAAGGCAAGACAGCGGTTTGGGTGGGAGGAACGGGGCTTTATCACAAGGTTTTGACGGAGGGATTGGCGAAGGCGCCGGGAACCGATGTCAAGGTGGCGGCGGAACTGGAGGCGATGTCGACGGCGGAACTGGCGGAGGAGGTCCGGCGGGTGGATCCGGAGTGGTCGGAGAAGGCGGATTTGCAAAACCGCAGGCGGTTGATCCGTGCCTTGGCGGTTTGGCGCCAGACCGAACGGAAGATGTCGGCATGGCAACGGGAGGAGACAGCCCCAGGGCCCCTGGCTGGGGCGAAAGTCTTTGCCCTGGTACCCGATCTGGATGCCTTGGCGGCGGTAATTCGGACCCGGGTGGCCGGGATGATCCAGGATGGTTGGGCTGAGGAGGTGAGGAAGCTCAGGGAGCGGATGGGGTGGAGGGATTGTCCGGGAAGTCGGGCGATCGGCTATCGGGAGATGGAGTTGTGGTTGGCCGGCAGGATGCGGAAGGAAGAAGCGATGGATAAAATCGTGGCGGCCACCCGGGCCTATGCGAAGCGTCAATTGACCTGGCTGAAGCGCATTCCTAATTTGATGGCTATCGAACCCGCCCCTGGAAGCGTCCTGCCCAAAGCGGGAGTGGAGAAAATGGTGCAATCCCTGGAGTCGAAGGCTCTTCCCGGATGATCATTTCGACGGGACGGGATCGTCCGACGGAGCGGGCGTTTCTAGTGGGTTTAGAGACCCCAAAAAGCAGCCGTTGGGAGGTGGGAGAGTCGCTGGACGAACTGGGTTTGCTGGTGGAAAGCGCGGGAGGAGAGGTGGCGGATCGGGCCACGCAGAGGATGGAGGCCCCGGTGGCGCCGACCTATATCGGGAGCGGCAAGGCCGCGGAACTCGCCAAGACGGCCAAGGAAAAGAAGGCGGACACGGTCATTTTTGA
>RGTE01000206.1 GCA_010025475.1 Verrucomicrobiota bacterium | reverse complement strand
CCCTCCTTGGCCAACTCCATCCTTATCTAAGCCATCGCCTTGGTGATTGTCCGCTCCGGCCTGCCCAACGTCGCCCTCGCCTTGTCCAGCACCCCGTTCACAAAACGCCCCGACTCCTCCGTGCTCAGCGCTTTTGCCACCTCAATCGCTTCGTTCAGTGCTGCGATGGGCGGCACATCCTCCGCAAATTTCATCTCCCATAAAGCCAACCGCAGGATCGCGCGATCCACCGGAGCCAGCCGGTCCGGCTCCCAATTCGTCACCAGCTTCTGCAGTTCCCCGTCCACCTCCTTTTGCCGCTCCAGCACGGCCCGGATCCGACCCTCCGCAAACTCCTTGGCCTTGGCCTCCGCCTCGGTCAGCTCCCAGAACTCTTTCAGCGCCTCCTCCAAGCCCACGCCCGGCACCCCTACCTCCCGCTGATACAGGAACTGGGCCGCCAAAATTCTTCCCTCCCTGCGACTACCGGCCACGGCTTCCTCCCATCTTCAGGTTCCACATGCGCAAGGCCGCCTGCGCCGCTTCGCGACCCCGGTTCAACTTCCCCAGACACCGGGCCCGCGCCTGCGCCTCGGTCTTCACGCTCACGAGGTGATGCAGAACCGGCGTGTCGCTTTTCAGCATCATTCGCATCAGCGCATCCGTGGCCGACTTCAGGATCAGCGCCGCATGCGGGGTTTCCCCCTGCCAAACCAAGCCCAGCGCCAAAACCGCATCTGGCTTCTTCCGCAACGCCCGTTTCACGGCCAGCGGCACCTCGAACGTGCCCGGCACTCGAACCTCCTCCACGCGGTGTCCTCTTAAAACCTTTTGAGCCGCCTGCACCATCCCGTCGGCGTATTTGCGGTGGTAATCCGCCACCACGATCGTGAACCGCCCTTTTTTCACAGACGGTGCCCCAGCTTTTTTTTCTTCGTCGCCAGATATTTCCGGTTGTGCGGGTTCGCCTTGGACCGAATCGGTACCTGATCCACCAACTCCAACCCGTACCCGCCGAGACCCACCACCTTCTTCGGATTATTCGTCAGGAGCCGCATCTTTCTGACCCCCAAATCCGCCAAAATCTGCGCCCCGATCCCGTACTCCCGGAGGTCCGCCGGATACCCGAGCTTTCGGTTGGCCTCCACCGTGTCCAGGCCCTGCTCCTGCAACCGGTAAGCCTTGATCTTCGCGGGTAGCCCGATGCCCCGTCCCTCCTGCCGCATGTACACCAAAACTCCCTTTTTCTCCTGCCCAATCCGCCGCATCGCGTCATGCAACTGGTTGCCACAGTCACACCGCCGCGAGGCAAACACGTCGCCCGTCAAACACTCGCTGTGCACTCGCACCAGCACCGGCTGCCCCCCCTTCACCTTTCCCTTCACCAAGGCGAGATGATGGCTCCCGTCGGTCACGTTCCGGTACAGGTGCAGGTCAAAAGGCCCATAGTCGGTGGGCAACTTCACCGTCTGCTCCCGCACGACCAGCTTCTCCTTGCGGCGTCGGTATTCGATCAGCTCCTGGATCGTCCCCAGCTTGAGCCCGTGCCGCTTTTTGAACTCCAGCAGATCCTCCCAGCGGGCCATCGAACCGTCCGGATTCAGAATTTCGCAAATCACCGCCGCGTCTCCTTGTCCCGCCAGTTTCGCCAAATCCACCGCCGCCTCGGTGTGTCCCGCCCGAACCAAGACTCCTCCCTCTTTGGCCCGCACCGGAAAGATATGCCCGGGCTGCACCAGATCGTCCGCCCGCGGGCTGGGCTTACCCAGCGCCCGCAAGGTCGCCGCACGGTCGTAGGCGCTGATCCCCGTGGTGATGCCCTTGGCGGCATCCACCGAAACCGTGAAATCCGTCCCGAACTTTTCCTCGTTCCTGGCCACCATCCGGCTGAGCCCCAGCTTTTCCGCCCGGGCCTTCGATACGGGGGCACAGATCAGTCCTCTACCCTCCTTCGCCATGAAGTTGATCAGCGCCGGTGTCACCCTCCGAGCCGCCAGCACCAGATCCCCCTCATTCTCGCGGCCCGCGTCATCCGTCATGATCACCATGCGGCCCGCCCGCATCGCGGCGACAACCTGCTCGATCGGATCAGCCCCTACGGGACGCCGCGTCATGAGCCAC
>RGTE01000205.1 GCA_010025475.1 Verrucomicrobiota bacterium | reverse complement strand
GAGCGTAAACTTGACGCAAGAATCTTCATGCTTGTCCATGACTCAATCGTGGCACTTGTTAAGGACAACGACGTAGATGAATACTGTAATATATTACGTGAATGTACACAATATGACTGGGGTTGTAATATTAGTGGATTTCCTATTGGCGTTGATCAGGATATAGGTGATGACTATAGTTTCGGAGGTTTTGAAAAAACCTATAGGACTAGCAGCACTGAATTGGCCCGTATTTAGACTAGGTGAAGTAGAACCCTATATCTATAATAAAGTAATATTTTATGCTAGTGAATATATTGATCAAAACAACCCTAAATTGTTTAGTCGATATAGAATCGTAGATGATGGTAATATTAGCAAGCCTACATTAGGGTTACGTAGGCTTGTTCTTAAACAACAAGATATTAAATTATTTCCAATTGGTGCTGCAATTTACTTTTTACAAGATATTATTAAACTAGCTAAATCAACAACTTGGTTTATTGATAGCGAAGGACAAGTATTTCAACATAAAAAACTTGTACGCGCCAAGCTGGCTACATATAGAATTCGTCAAATTTTACCTGCTACAGGAATAGGATGTGTGTTAGAAATTGAAGGTCTTGCTGAACGATTTAAAAGTTTGCAAGTTCCTAAAGAGCATGAATTATATGCAGGAATACTACATTATAATAGGTGTAATTTATTATATGGTTATTATAGTGAACATATTAAATCAACTTGGAGACTAGTATGAAAGCTATTATAACTAACAGGATTTATATGGATGATCCTGGTAAATTAAATAGTAAATTTATTATAGATAGTCTTACCTATAAATTTAAAAAGAATACAGGAAGTAAAAAATTTAGTGTAGTAGAAACTGTTAAAAATTATCGCATATTATCAAAAGGAATAATAAGTATACCACAAGGTAGAACTGATTTAATACCAGATGGATATGAAATAATAGATAAACGTGTTACTAATCCTGTACCTTTTCCACAGACTAAGTATCCTTTAAGAGAGGATCAATTAGAAGTTTATAATAGTGCCAATGATACTTGTTTTATTAATGCCCTAGTAGGTTGGGGTAAAACATTTACAGCACTACACATTGCTAAAAAATGGGAACAAAAAACACTAATAGTTACTCACACAACTGCTCTTAGAGATCAGTGGTGTGATGAAATTAAAACACTATTTAATATAAATCCAGGAACTATAGGTAGTGGTAATTATGATATAGAAGATCATTGTATAGTTGTAGGCAATGTGCAAAGTATTATTAAACACTTAGATAAAATTAATAAAGAATTTGGTACAGTTATACTAGATGAAGCACATCATTGTCCGGCCACAACTTTTAGTAAAACTATAGATAGTTTTTATGCTCGTTATAGACTAGCACTTAGTGGTACTATAGAACGAAAAGATGGTAAACATATATTTTTTAGTGATTATTTTGGTCATACTATATTTCGTCCAAAACAATCTAATACTATTGATCCAGTAGTACATATAGTAAAAAGTAATTTAACACTAAAATCGGGCGTAACTTGGGTAGAAAAAATTAATGAACTAACACAAAATGACTACTATAGAAAGTTTATTAGTGCACTTGCTACTTTTCATATTAATCAAGGTCATAGTGTTCTTATAGTAGCAGATAGAATAGAATTCTTAGAAAAAGTTAAAGAATATGTTGGCGAAACCTGTTTGTTGGTTACTGGCGACACCAGTTATGAAGAAAGACAATATGCAAAACAACAAATCTTATCAAAAGAAAAAATGTGCATTGCTGGCAGTAGACAAATCTTTAGTGAAGGAATCTCAATCAACGCACTTAGTTGCGTTATCTTAGCAGTACCAATGAGCAATGATAGTTTATTAGAACAAATTGTTGGTAGAATTATGCGAGAATTTCCTAATAAACCGCAACCAATAGTAGTAGATATTCAATTTAGTGGTTGGGCAGATAAAAAACAAAATAATGATAGATTAGGACTCTATGTAAAAAAAGGCTGGAAAATAGAATTGGTTTAGAAATTTTAACTTGTTATAATAAAGTGGGTATGGTATAATATACTATGAATCAAAGAAATATTTTTACATTTAATC
>RGTE01000204.1 GCA_010025475.1 Verrucomicrobiota bacterium | reverse complement strand
TCGCCCGGACCCAGTCGCTTCCCGGGTGTCAGTTTCGGCGTGAATGTCCCCACCTCCTTGGTCTCATATTTTCTTCCGCTCTGCATCAGTTGGATGGGCGTTCCCGCCGTGATCTCACCGGAAACCACCCGCACATAGGCGATCACCCCCCGGAAGGTGTCGAAGACGCTGTCAAACACCAGCGCTTTCAATTCCTCCCCGTCCGATCCTTTCGGCATCGGCAACCGGTGCACCACCGCCTCCAGTACCTCGGAGATTCCCTGACCCGTTTTGGCGCTCACCAGCAGGGCCTCTTCCGCCGGGATGGCCAAGATCTCCTCCAGTTGCCGCTTCACCCCCGGAATATCCGCGCTTGGTAGATCAATTTTGTTGATCACGGGGATCAGGGTCAGACCCTCCTTGTGGGCTAAATGGACGTTCGCCACGGTCTGGGCCTCGACCCCTTGGGCGGAGTCCACCACCAACAAAGCCCCCTCGCAGGCGGCCAGGGATCTCGAAACCTCGTAGGAAAAGTCCACGTGTCCCGGAGTGTCGATCAGGTTTAGCCGGTACTTCTGCCCATCTTTGGCAGTGTAGTTGAGGGTAACCGGATGGGCCTTAATGGTAATCCCCCTCTCTCTCTCGAGATCCATGGAGTCCAATAATTGAGCCTGCATTTCGCGATCGGAAATCGCCCCCGTCGCCTGAAGCAACCGGTCGGAGAGCGTTGTCTTGCCGTGGTCGACGTGGGCAATAATGCAGAAGTTGCGGATGTGCTTGGGATCCATGGCGGACGATCCGGGTCTCAGCCCGAAACGGTGGCCGACTGGGCGGATTTGCGGAGATTGGCCACAGCCACCGTCAAATCTGGCTGACGAAAAAGCGCTGTGCCCGCGACAAGAATATTGGCGCCTGCACTGATGCAGGAGCGGCCAGTATCCTCGCCGACTCCTCCGTCCACGGTGATATCCACATCATAGTTTTGCCGCAGAATCACTTCCCGGGCCTCCCGGATCTTGGGGAGGACTTCGGAAAGAAACGCCTGCCCTCCGAACCCGGGATTCACCGTCATCAGGAGCAGTTGCTGGATTTTGGGAAGAAGCGGAACGGCATGCTTCAGAAGGGTCGGCGGATTAATGGCCAGTCCGACCCGACAGCCCATCTCCCGGATCTGGTCCAGCGTGCGGGAGACCGTGTGGCGCGCTTCCAAATGCACGTTCAGACAGTCCGCCCCGGCTTCGACAAAATCCCGCGCGTACCGATCCGGCTGCTCGATCATTAAATGCACATCCAGGGTCACATCCCCCATGATTTTGCGAAGAGCCCTCACCATGTTGGTCCCGAAGGAGATGTTCGGCACGAAGTGCCCATCCATCACGTCGATATGGACCCATTCCGCCCCGCTCCTCTTGATTCGCTCGGCCTCCTCGTCGATTCGGCCCAAATCAGCCGCGAGAATCGAAGGGGCAATAATCAGGGGTCGGCTGGTCATCCTATGGTTTCCCTTTCTCGATAATCTCTACCTCGTACCCCTCCGGGGCGTCCAAAAAGGCAAAACGGGTTCCATGGGAGGTTGTGGTTGGCCCATCGGTCCATGGATAACCGAAGGAAGCCGCATGCTTCCCGAAAGCGTCCAAGTTATCCACCTCGAAAGCCAGATGCACCAGGTCAGCCGGGCATTTTACAGGTCCGGAGGCCGGATAGTGACAAAGCTCCAACATCTCCCCACCTGCGGCGGACTGGAGGAACACCAACGTGCTGCCACGTGGCGAGGTGCTTTTCGATATCTCCTTCAGGCCAAGCACCTGCTTGTAGAATTGCAGATTCTTTTCCAGTTCCTGCACCCGGAACCGGGTGTGTAGCCATTTTCCGACCTTCATGAAGGAAGGTAATATTCCTCCTTCCGGGCTATCCGTCGAACCGGAATCTCCTTAGGCCGACTCCGCTTTGGGATCCCTTTCCATCAAAGCTTGCAAGGCGGCTTTCGGCGGCTTGCCTTCAAATAGCACCGCATAGAGCTGGTCCGCCACCGGGGCTGCCACCTTTCGCTTGGCTTCGATTCGGTGCAACGCCTCCGTGGTCGGAACCCCCTCGCAAACTCCTGACACCGAGGCCAATGCC
>RGTE01000203.1 GCA_010025475.1 Verrucomicrobiota bacterium | reverse complement strand
TTTAGGTAGTTTATTACAAGAAACTGCAACCAATATGTCAAGTGCTGATTTTAACAATTGGGGTGACATGGGCACATATACCTCTGCAGACGCTGGTAGTTCTTTAGCTCATGTTATGGGGGAAGATGATTTACCTGACTCATCTACAAGTAGTTTAATAAAAGATTATTCAGCGGTGTTAAAGGCTGCTGAAATGCATGCTAAGGGTGGTTCATAATGGCAGAGGAGATAAAACTTAATCCTTTAGATTTTGAACCTGATGTCGCTATTGGGATTGATTTACCTTTAAATACCTCAAAGGGTGGCAGTTTTAAATTGAATTACTTATCAATTGATCAAGCTGTTGCAAATAGTAAAAATTTACTGTTAACTGATCGTGGTGAGCGTATAATGCAACCTACCTTTGGTTGTGATTTAAGAAGAAGCTTGTTTGAAAATCTTACCACTACTTTAATTGAGTCCTTAGACGCAAAAATAAGATCCAGTTTTGATTATTGGTTACCTTACATTAATATAAATGAGTTAGTACTAACTCCAAACGAAGATAAAAATATACTTACAATTAAGCTAGTTATTTCTTTAGAAGGCAATCAATTTGACACAAGGTCTATACAACTTGAGATTAGACGACCTACGGTTTAAAGATATTTGTAAACTATCTATTTATATACAGAGCGTTTCAACAAAATGGCAACTCAACTAGCACAAAAAGATATTGTATCAGATTCAGATAGAATGATTATGGCACAAGCATTAGAAGATTATGCTAATCAAAATATTAGTGAGGATCTAGAAGCATTTGGTCAATTTATGTATCATGCTGAACTACTACGCAATGATCATCTAGAGATTTACTTACTAGACCTACATATGGTAGCTCAACCCTATCGTGATATACTAATTGAAGTATTTTGTCAACTAGATGACATAGGTGATATGACTGTAGATGAAGAAGATAGCACACTAGATACACCACTATAAATAAAAAAAGCCCGCACTAGCGGGCTTTTTTTTTTTTATTGTATTACACTAGCAATCTCTTGATCTTGCTTAGGTAGTTGATCTTTGGCTTGTAATTGTAATTTCTGAGTAAGAGGATTACAAATTTTAGCAGGTAATTCTTGCAATCCTGCTAAGATGTAATTGGCTTCAGTTCTAGGTCATTCATAATTATTTCTTAAATATTTAGGTTAATTATTTTACTGGGCAGACGCCAGTTACACACTCATCATCAAGTAATTCATCAAAACTGTTTCCTTCTTCTATATTAATAGGCTTTAAGCTATAAACATAGTCTTTATAAGTTTTTTCATCTACAACTTCTTGTGGTAGATAGAGATAGCCTAAATCTTGAGCAGTTTTAGTAGGATCAGTTCTATAGATAAAACTTACACCTACATAGCAATCCCAGTTATTTAACAACCAATCAATAATCTCGCATATTTCGCTAGGATCATAACTAATTGTTACGGATGTATTTTGTTGCGTCCAACTAGTTTGTAGTAGTTTATAGCGCTCTAGCTGATAAACAGCACTTTCAAGATTAACTTCTTTTCCATTTTCCTTATGAAAAGGTACATCTTTCCACTCTACTGGGAATGTTACAAGTACACTAGTTGGGTCTGTAGGATGATTAATTACTTTATATCCACTATCTCGTAATAATGGTATCATAGGATCGTATGTGCTAAACTGTACATTATTAAAAATGTACTTACCTAGTGGCTTATGTACGCCTTCTGTACAATCCATAATTTTGCTTAATGTACCACTCGGTTTAATACAAGTAACATTTTTAGGACGTGGTAGCCCCAGTTCATCAGCCATTGAAATGGCACTTGATGTAGCTGTGCGTTTTAGGTATTCATAGTCGTAACTAGTCATATCTGGACGCATTGCAATACCTGTTAGGCCAACTCCACAGAGACGTAAGAAATAGTTGTTAAGGTGCCAAGCTTCTTGTAAGATCCCGTCTTTAAGACTAACACAGGTCTGACGATAATTTGCCCTGGCAGCCAATCTGATCGCATCATGTAATCCTGCGGTATTACCTTTAAACTTGGAGATATCCGTTTCTGTAAGGTTACAGAAGCTTTTGTTT
>RGTE01000202.1 GCA_010025475.1 Verrucomicrobiota bacterium | reverse complement strand
TTTATTTCGCCCACGGCTTAATCCTGGGCGGGATCTTGGCGGCGTTTGCTATGCTTGTCGGTAGGAAATAAAAAACAATAAAAGAAAGGAAACATACATATGAATAAATCTGATCCGAGAATGGAAAAAGTTGGATTCAAGTTGCCGATTGAATGTCACAGAAAGAACGATCCTAGGGGTAGGGAATATGGATTCTTTACAGCCTGCTGGATAAAAATTGATGTAATTGAGGTCATCAAATACTCGCAAAGCAATGTGAAGGAATTTGCTATGTATTTTGAATCAATCGAAGACTTTGAGACTTGGGCATCAGACTGCACCTAATAGGTCTCCCCTTGTCTTCCCCTTTCATCGGGGGAAGCAAAGGTGAGATCCGATAGGGTCAACCTAATAAACGGACTTGTCTTCCCCTTTCATCGGGGGAAGCAAAGGTGAGATCCGATAGGGTCAACCTAATAAACGGAACCGCAGCCGGGTCAATCCTGGCGGTGGGGATGAAGAAAATAAGGAGGATGGAAAATGAGTTTAACAAAATTAAGCAAAATAGTTAAGAATCCAAGTGGTTTGGATTCCTTGTCTAACTATATGGGCGAGGTTCCCGAAGATAAATGGCTATGCGTTATGACTAGGAATAGGGATTCCGACTGCCTAACCGAAAGCAATTGGAGGACGGCCCTTAAAATGCTAGGCGGCGAATCCGAAAGCGTAAGAATTGACCGATTCGGGCATTGGGCTTGCGGATGGTGGGAATCCGTAAGCGTGCTTGAGGGATCTGATGCCCAAGCCATTGGGGAAGAGATTAGCGAAAAAATTGAATCTTATCCGGTATTGGATGAGGATGATTTTAGCAATCTTGAGGCAGAAGAGGCCCAAGAAGTTTGGGAATCATTTAGCACCAAAGAGAGGATTAGCTGGATGCGAGAAAACCGCAACCAAATGAACTTTCATTCGCTATCCGATTTAATTGGATGCGCCAGGGGTAAATGGTTTTGCGGTTATGCTTCCGAGTTGTTATCGTAAATAACATCCAACCGCCGCCAAGGTTCCACCCCTTGGCCGGTTCACCCAATCCGCCATCCGCCTATAAACGGTAGCATGGCGATTTTATTTGACCAATAAACGGCAGCGTAGCAATTAACCAGGAGCATTATGACCAAGGAACAAATCATCAAAGAGTACCTTTCCAACCTGGGCCGAATGGGCGGGAGCGTTAAGGGCCCGCAGAAGGCCCGGAAACTATCGCGGGAGCATTACGCCAAGGTGAGCCAGATTCAGCGGGAGCGTTGGGCGAAGTGGCGGGAGGCTAACAAACGGTAGGCTGTCGACTCTATAAGGACGCTATAAAGAATTTTTTGTATACTTAACTTCGGGTATGAAAGATATGTTTTCTACGCTATCCCCATCAAATGCTGGTTTACCATCGCGATTAACATAATGTATGGAACCAGATTTGGTTGGATTTCCAAGCACTATTGCCAGCCAATCAAATCTTGAATGCTCGCATGGAGAGTGGCCAATTTTATTGGCGCTCGTTTTATATCCGGTTTTAACTTCAACTTTTTTTAGCTCTCCATTCTGAAGCATGGCTATCAAATCACACTTACACGATGGACTTAATGACCTGAACATAAAGCTCGTTTATTGCTCCAACTGTACCAGGATTAGCAATGTAATCGTGAGACTTTTCGTTGATAATCATTTACTTACCTATTGATATACAGCACGCCCGGTTGCCTAACGGAACCGCAAGAACGGTAGCTTGGCGATAAGATTCCGCATTTAAACGCAAACGTAGGGGTGCATCCCTATCCTCGGCCACTTTATTGATTTCGGATGCCTGACCCCGTGGCGAGGCTCCTGGGTGGCAATACGTCGATTTTAAAGCCTTTTTACTTTTCAACTGACTACCATTTGCGACACGACCAATACCTAGCCGTCAGCTTGCTAGGGGGGTTGCTGTCACACCTATGCCTAGCCCTGAAATTCTTGCGCCGCCCTGGGTTGGACTTCTTGATGGTCATCTTGGGATCTCCAAAGCCTATGGTCTTTGACCTGCCGTTGGCGCAGGCTCTCACCCGGAACTTCTTTGATCCACCTTGGGTACGCACCGGACGGTTACATGGTAGTTG
>RGTE01000201.1 GCA_010025475.1 Verrucomicrobiota bacterium | reverse complement strand
CGCCTATCCGATGACCGGACCGGATGCCAGTGGTTACTACAGCAAGACCCTCAAGGTGAACCGTTGTGGCGCCTACCGCCTTCAGGTCCGCTACAAGCTATCCGGGGTAAACAGCGGAAATTACATTTACTACACCGACCACGCGCAGCGTCGGGACTGCGCCATCGTGGTCTCTCCGAAAAAGGCACTCAACCTGACGATGTATGAGGTGAATCCACTGGTTGTCGAAGCACGTGATAGTTCGGAATACGGCCGCAGCACCTTTGTCGACCTGGTGAACACAGGTTCCTTGGGCGACCAGTTCGGAAACAGTTGGCCGGATGTCCTGAATCAGGGGCACTACTCCTCCTTGGGAATCAACATGGTCTGGTTGCAACCGATCCATCCGATTGGTCAGGAGGGGCAGACCTTCTCCCCAGGCAGCCCCTATGCCGTTCAAGACTACTGGAGCGTGAATCCGTCGTTGGGAAGATCCAATACCAGTAGTGGTGCCATGACAGAGTTCCAAACCTTTGTCTCACGGATGGATACATGGAATGTGGGGGTCATGATGGATGGAACCTTCAATCATTGCGCCCCGGATGCCATCATGGGTCAGGGAGCCGTGGATTTGGGCCTGCCCTACTCGGCAGGCAGCAAAATCCGCGAGGCCAACTACCGCTGGTTTGCCAAAAAGGGCTACCCCGGCCAGGTCGCTGGCAGTATTGCTGAAATTGCCGAAGCCCCCGACCGAAATGATTTTGGGGATTGGAATGATGTGAGGGAGTTTTTCTTTGGCTCCTATGACACCTTAGTCAAGAAAAAGGGAAATTCCTACATTGATCCAACCGATGGACAACAAAAGTATCCCGACAATGCCAATCGCCAGGAATTTCTTTTGGAGCGGGATGAGTTTGCCGGCCACACTCCCACCACCCGGGAAGTCTGGCAGTATTTTTCGTACTATCCCATTTACTGGTTGGAGAAGACCGGTCATCCCAAAGGGACCCCGAAAAGCCAATCCTACAAGGGAATCGACGGCCTGCGCTGTGACTTTGCCCAAGGTCTCCCTTCCCAGTTCTGGGAATACACCATCAATAAAACCCGCAGCCTGAAATGGGACTTTCTTTTCATGGCCGAATCCCTCGACGGCTTCAAGGAAGTCAACGGCAACAAGCGCCACGGGGTGGGTTACCGCTCCGCACGGCACTTTGACATTTTAAATGAAAACAGCGTCTTTTACTGGCGAGGGGATTTCTTCGGCTATGATCCGAATGGGGGCGCGGGAACACCCAAGACCCCCACCACCTATAACACGTGGAAAAACTTTGATGACCGTCGCCAGGCCTTTGACGGTGTCACCCTATTGAACAACCTGGTCAGCCACGACGAGGTTCTTCCCCACAACGATCCTTACCGCATCCTCTACGCCTATGCCCAGGTGGCTGCCTTGGACGGCACCCCCATGATCCTCTATGGGCAAGAGGGAGGCCTCCAGAACAGCAAGACGGGGTATGCGGCCAGCGAGGCGAATTTCGGCACCATCAACGCCAATCGGAATTTCGCCAACTACGAGACTAATTTCGGCAAGGTCATCCCCAATTTCAAATCGTGGAACCACATGACCAATCTTTGGGCCAACCGGGACTGGACCGTGCAGGATCTCTACGGACGGATCAACCGGGCTCGCCTTAACTCCCCTGCCTTACGCAGTCCCAACGTTTATTACCTGAGCACCACCGCGGGTGGCTATTCCGACAACATCTTTGCCGTCGCCAAATACCAGCAGGGGGATCTGAATGCCGGCCAGCAGGATGTGGTCTTTGCTTTCGTCAACAACAACTACCGCGGCAGCAATTCAGTCGCCGCCACCTTCGACCTGAACGCCAAGGTTTCCGGCAGTGACATCAACTATTTCGGCATCGACCGAAATCGAAATTATAATGTGAAAGACTTGCTGGCCGATAATTCCACCTCCTATGTTTGGACCACAAACCGCACCGGCGCCGATCTCATCGACAACGGTCTCTTTGTCGGGCTTCCCAACAACGCCGCCGGCACCGGCAGCTATCAGGCACAGTATCTCCAGCTCGTGGACGTCTCTGCTCCCAGCCTGAGCTTTGTGCCTCCCCAATTCATGACTTATGGCAC
>RGTE01000021.1 GCA_010025475.1 Verrucomicrobiota bacterium | reverse complement strand
ACCTCAAAACCCGGGTTACCCGGGTTATGAATTCGGGATGGATCCGGCCTTTACCACATCGAAGCGATTCAACAGCTCTTGATAAACGGAGGCATTCAACTCTCCATACTGGCGCTGGATCCGCTCATCCTCGGTGACATCTCGCTCCAGGGAGATAAAACCTTGATGCTCGTTTTTCCGACCAAAGATAGGTTCCAGGTGAATTTCCACGATGTAGGGGGTGCCGTTTTTTTTGTAATTGGTGATGCGGACAAGGCACGATTTTTTGTCACGGATGGAATTGTTAAGGGTCTCCCGCGCATGGGCCTCCGTCAGCGGGCCGCTCAGAAAGTGGCCGGGCTTCATCCCAATAATCTCATCCAGCTCATAATCACAGATATAGGTGAAGGCCTTATTGACCCATTGGACGGCCCCGGAAGTATCCGCAAGAATCACAGCCAAATTGCTTTTGGACGCCCACCTCCTGAGTGAGCTTGGTACGTTGGGTTTATTGACTGCTGGAAAAATCATACGATTACCATCGAGGTAATTTAAGCAAATGCAACTGTTTTCACTCCTATTATCTCCTGAAAAGCTAAGCTAGCCCCTGTGACCTTCCAGGATCGAGATCAGGCCGGCCAGCAACTATCGAAAGTCCTCCAAGATTATCAAAGAGATAAGAATCTCCTGATCCTTGGGCTTCCCCGCGGAGGCGTGCGGGTCGCTGCGAAGGTGGCTCAGGCTTTGCAGGCATCCTTGGACGTGATTCTTTTACGAAAACTTCCCTACCCTGCCCAACCGGAACTGGCGGTGGGGGCCTTGGCCGAAGACGGCAGTATTTTCATCAATGAGGAGTTTCGGAATGTGGTGAAGCAGCAGCCGGGATTCCTGGAACCAATCGTTCAGGAACAGATGGGCATCATCCGGGAGCGGGCCCGGCTATACCGGTCGCACCGACATGCCCATACGCTTAAAGGTAAAACTGTGCTCTTGGTGGATGACGGCATTGCCACCGGGGCAACCATGAAAGTCGCCATCCGTGCGGTGCCGCGCCCTCCTCCATCCGGGAGTTGGAATCCGAGGTTGATGAGGTGGTTTGTCTTGAAGCTCCGGAATACTTCTACGCCGTCGGCCAGGCCTACGAAAACTTTGACCAAGTCACCGACGAAGAAGTCTGCGCACTTTTGGATCGAAGTCCCTAATTCACCGTTTGGGAAAACTTTAAAATCCCCTTTTCCGCATCGTAGGTCAGAATGCGGGTTTTGCCGGTTTTCTTGTTGGTCAGGCTGACCATCGCCACGTTCCCGCTTTGGTTGACCGCCGTCACCTCGTCCCCGTCTTGCCCCACACTGGCCGTCCATCGGGTGATTCCGTTGGTGCTTAACCCCGCGATCTTCCGTTCATCCTTCTTCACCACCAGCGTCGGCCCCTTCTCCGCCGCGATCAGCGCCATGCCGAGAGTCGCCAACACGAAAATCGTGAGCGTCTTAAGCTTCAACTTAAACCGAGGGTCCTCGCAAGAGGACCAGCGCCGCCACAATGAAAATATTCACGAACGCCATCGGAATGAACACTTTCCACCCCAAGCTCATTAATTGGTCGTACTTAAACCGCGGCAGGGTCCACCGAATCACGATAAACAGGGCGATGAAGAAAAGAATCTTTGCCAAGAACACCCCTACCGAAAGGAATCCAAACCACCAGGGCATAGCCTGCCCGGCCAACCATCCCGGCAGAGCAAATCCGAAAACCGCTTCCGGCATTGTCTGCCCGTTAAACCAAGGGAGCGGAAGGCTCCAGCCACCCAGAAAAACCGTCACCATGATGGCAGAGGCTGAGACCATGGCAGCGTACTCCCCCAGGAAAAACAGGGCGAACCGCATGCCGGAATACTCCGTGTGGTAGCCGCCCACCAGCTCCGTCTCCGCCTCCGGTAGGTCAAAAGGCAGTCGGTTGGTCTCGGCAAAGGAGGCGATCAGAAAAACCAGGAACGAGAAGGCCAGGCACAAACCTAAAAGGATCCCCCAGATTCCTCCGGAAAGGCTCGGGAAGGCCAACCAGCCGTGCTGAATCTGATAGTCGACGATCTTTCCGAGGTTAAGGCTTCCCGTGACCAAAAACACCGGCACCACCGAGGCACCCATGGCAATCTCATAGGAGATGATCTGGGCGGAAGAACGGATGCCGCCGAGAAACGGATATTTGGAGTTGGAGGCCCACCCGGCCAGAACGATCCCGTACACACTGAGGGAAATCACCGCGAAGACGAAAAGAAGACCGATATCCAGGTTGGCAATGACGCCGCTGATCTGGAACGCCTCCACAGTGGAAGTGTCCCAACCGAGATGCGGGGCGATCCAACTGGCGATGGGGCGGAGATCGAAACCCGGGCTGAAGGGAATCACCGCCACGGTGACCAGGGCGGGCACCATCGCGAGGATCGGGGCGAGGTTGAAGTAGAACTTGTTAACCGAGGCGGGGACGAACTGTTCCTTGAGAAGAAACTTGGCGGCATCCGCGAGGGCCTGACCCAACCCGAAGAGACGGATATTGGTGAATGGAATGCCTACCCGATTCGGCCCCAGACGATCCTGAATCCAGGCGCTCAATCTCCGCTCCGCGGTCACGCTCCCCGGCACCAAAACCAGTACGGTCACCGCCACCGCCACCGCCTTGATCAGGGACGCGAGTAAAAACACCACATCCGCACCACTTAAAAACATTCGTTTACCCTACCTTTCCAGATGTTCTCGCCAAGGAACGAATCTTAGCCGGTGGTGCGGAGACCGGCGGCGATGGCCGCAATGGACTGCCTGAGGTCTGCCAACAAGCCTTCCGCCGCCGGATCCTTGGCCTCCTCGGCTTTGCGCCAGTGACGCAGGAGAAATATCTGCCTTTCATGAAGGGCCCGCAGGGGAACGACCCTTCTTTCCACAGTGAAGCGGAAGCGGGGCCGGCGGTCGGCCAGGGGTTTTTGAAACAGCTCGGTCAGGCCCTGTCTGACCTCGGTAAATTCTTCCGAAATCATCCGGGTAATCCCTTCCCGTAATGCAGAGTCCTGCACCAGCTCGATATAACCCTGACTGACCTCCAAGTCGGCACTGGCGATGCCACTTTCGAGGTTGTTAAAAACATATTTAGCGAAGGGCCAAGCCGAGAGTCTTTCGCGTAGACGCCGGAAAAGCCTCGCTTCCTCTTTGGCCAGCTTGCGTAACGCAAAGCCGGCTCCGTACCAGCCCGGGAGAAAAAACCGAGCCTGACTCCAGCTAAACACCCAAGGAATCGCCCGGAGATCGCGGAAGTCGGCAGCGCCCGTACGCCGGGCGGGGCGGGAACCGATGGTGCTGCGTTCCACCGCGTCAATGGGAGTGGCCTGCCGGAAGTAATCGATAAATCCGGGAGTTTCAATCAGCCTGCGGTACGACCCCATGCTTTCCCGGCTAAGAAAATCAAAGATCTCCACCATGGAGGGATCGTCCTCCACCGCGTCTTCGGGAAGCAAAGAGGTCAGAGTGGTGCCCGCCAAAAGCAGCTCCAGGTTGTGGGCGGCGGTGGCGGGCGTGCCATACTTCTGGCCGATCACCTCCCCCTGCTCGGTCACTCGCAAATCCCCGGAAAGGGTTCCCCGGGGCAAAGCCTCCAGAAACCGATGGGTCGGCCCCGCGCCTCGACTCACGGTGCCTCCGCGTCCATGGAAGAACCGAGCCGCGACACCCTGCTCCTTGGCGGCTTTAAGAATCCCCCGCTGACTTCGGTGCAGAGCCCATTGGCTGCAGATCAATCCTGCGTCCTTGTTGCTGTCGCTGTAACCGATCATTACCCGCAGCACCGGTGGTGGCTCGGTCGGAAGAATCACGGTCCGCTCACCCGGATCCACCAAGGCGAGTCGGCGGCGACGATCCGTTTCACTTTCCCGGTTGGCCAAAACCCGCAGGGCCTTTCGGGCCGTGGGATGCTGCAAAAATTCCGAGACCACTCTGGGGGCCCGCTCCAAGTCATCCAACGTTTCAAACAGAGGGGTGACCGGAAGTGGGCATACCTGCTGCCCCTCCTCATCGGAAACCCGCAGACCGGCAATTCTGGAAAAAAGATGCACCGCCATCAGATCCGACACGTCTCGCGTCATGCTGACAATGGAGAGACCCAACCCATCGGAGCCATGGTTCGCCACCTGTCGGGCAAGTGCCTGATAGGTTCCAATAACTTCACGGGCAGCCGGTCCGGCGGCTAGCGCCCCGTCGGTGGACCAAGGAAGATTTTCCCACCATTCGTTCAGCAGCTTGCGCCGTTCCGGTTCGCCCAACTGGCGATAAGGCGGACCGCCCCGGGATTTGGTTTGCAGCTCCTCGATGGCCTCATCGTGCCGGGCGCTGTTTTGGCGGATATCCAACACCGCCAAATGGAACCCGAACACCTCGATCAGCCGGATCATGGTATCCACCTCCGCCGCAGCCAATCGATGCGCACCGACATCCAACAAGGCCCTTCGCACCACCCCTAGATCAAGAATCAGGTCATCCGGCTGACGGTATCCTTCTGCTCCCGCCAAAAGACGGCGGCGCATCAGCAGGACGGCTTCCCGCCAGGGCTCTTCCCGGTAGACCGAAATCTCCTCTTCCGCCTTGGGTCCGGCCAACCGACGCCATTCTGGGAGCCACTTCTCAAGCTCGGAGGGCATCCCGTGGTATTTGCGGGATAAGGTCAGATGCGAGGCCAGCTGATGCAATCGGGAGGCCAGCAGTTCCAAGGCCGCCGAACGGTAAAGCTGCAGGCTCTTCTCGGTCACGTCCGGGGTGACGAGAGGATGTCCATCCCGGTCGCCGCCCACCCAGGTGCCGAAACTGAGGATCGGACGAACCGCCGGATGGGCGGGACCCCCCTTGCCAAAACCGGCGATTTGCCAAGCATCACGAAGACGTCGGTCGGCCTCGGCGATCGACCGAGCCATGGAACCAGCCAAACAGTGAATCACCCCTTCCCGCTCCATGTCCACGGTGGGTCGCTGGGTTCGCACCTCTTCCGTCCGCCACCATCGCTCCAACACCGTCTTCAGGTGGTCCCGCCTCTCCCGCTCGGAGCCGTCCTTTCCGGACTTTCCGGAGCGTTCGAGCAGAATCCCGTGAATCTCCTGCATGCAGGCCAAAATGGACCGTCTCCGCGCCTCCGTGGGATGCGCGGTCAGAACCGGCTCCACGCGCAAGGTCGGCAGGGTGGCTGCCAAATGTTCGGCCGTTTCACCTGATCCCTTGAGGCGGCAGAACGCTTGGGCCCAGGAACCGGGCTCATGCTGGGGCCCGTTGATCGCCTCATTCAATTGACGCATGGCGGCGGCCGCCACCTCCTCGGCCAGATTCAGAAGACCGAAGGCGATGGCGTAGGCCCGGGTGATTTTGCCCTCCTTGATGGCGGGAAGATGTTTCGGGCCATGCACCCAAGGCAGTGAATCCCCGACCTCCTTCTCGCCAAGCTCATCGAGGAGCTCACGGAAAATTCCCATCATCCAGGAGAGATCTTGCTCCACGCGGGCGAAGCCGCGCTTGAGCCGCTCTTTGTAGGGTAACTTGGCCTTGCCGAGTTTGGCCCGGTTTCGGTCCTTCTTGCCGTGCGTGGTCATGCGAGCCTAGGTGCTGAAGCTGTCGCCACAGGAACAAGTGGCGCGGGCGTTGGGATTGGTGACCCGGAATCCGCCTTTTTGCAGATCCGTGCTGAAATCGATCTCCGATCCGCTTAAAAAAACCGCGCTCTTGGGGTCGACGGAAATCCTCACCCCTTGGCTTTCCACGAGGATATCTTTCGGCCCGGCCCCGGAAACCAGCTCCATTTGGTATTGGAGGCCGCTGCATCCTCCCCCCACCACCGCCACTTTGAGCGCCCCCGTGGCATATCCCTTTTTCCGGAGGAGGTCGGACAAATGGCGACCGGCCGCCTCGCTGAGGCGGACCAACCTTTCAGAGCCCAGCTTGGGCCCGGTGGTGGTTGAAGTCTCTTGGGTAGCCATCACATCTCAAAGTAACGAAAATCAGGGATACCGACCAGCCTTGCCCGTGTTTTTCGGGTCCTTTACTCGCGGATCGCCTCGGTCGCAGGCAGGGGGTTCAGACTCTTTTCCGCCAGCCGCACCAAAATCTGCGGCTGAAGCCCAAGCCAGACATTCAGCAGGCCGGTCGCCAGCATCACCCAGATCAGGAAGGGAGGAAACCTTTTGGCCGGGATGGCGTCCGCCTCCCGTTCCCAGTACATCACCCGGATCGGGGTGAGATAAATGCCCAACCCGGCGACAGCCATGATCACGGCCACCACCAGGGCCGGCGTCTCCCCCGCATTCCAGAGGTTGGCCAAAACCGCCAACTTGACCGGGAAACCCACCAACGGCGGCAATCCGGCCATGGAAAGAAGACAAAGGGTGAATCCCAGGGACGGCCCCGGTTCCCGTCGTCCCATGCCGTCAAGGTGCCGCATGTCCGTGCTGCCGTGCAGAAGCTCCAGCTCGTTAATGAAAAGCAGGACCGGGAGGGATGCCAGCAGGTAGGCCCAGAGATAGGCGACCACGGTCCCGATGCCCCCCTCCCCCCGCGTGCCCAGCGCCAGAATCATGAAGCCCGCATGGGCAATGCCGGAGTAGGCCAGAAGCCGTTTCAAATCCCTTTGCGGCAGAGCCGCCAATGTGCCTAAGGTCACCGTGGCGATCCCCAGCGTCAGAAGGATGGGTCGAAAAAAAACGCCGACCGACTCCAAGGCAAAGGCCCCGATTCCAAACAACCGCAGAAGCAGGATGAATCCTGCGGCCTTGGAAGCGACCGCCAGATAAGCGGTGACCGGGGTGGGCGCCCCCTCATACACGTCCGGTGCCCATGCGTGAAACGGCACAGCCGCAACCTTGAAGCCAATTCCCGCGAGGATCAGCCCGGCTGCCACGAGCACCGCCGGATTGGCTTCCTGCCCTGCCTGGAAAAGTAATAGCTTGGAGAATTCGGTCGTGCCGGCTCCGGCATAAAGCCAGGCGATGCCCATCACCAGGAATCCGGTGGAAAGCCCGCCCATCACCAATAACTTGATGCCAGCCTCCAGACTGGCCGGCTTTGCGCGATGAAACGCAGCCAGAAGATAAAGGGAGATGCTGACCAGCTCCAAGGCCACGAATACGGCCAGGAAATCCCGCGCGGAAGCGAGCAGACATAGCCCTGCGGTGGGAAAGAAAGGCAGAGCCAAAAACTCCCCCCGCACCATCTCATCCGCGGCCAACCGGTAACGGGAGGCCATGCCGGTCACCACAACCAGGCAAAGCAGGAAGAATGGTTTGAAGACAGCCGAAAGCCCGTCGGAGACGAACAAATGCAGCCACGAGGGTGGGAGCACCCGGCTGGAGGGACAAAGACTCCAAACGAGAATCCCCAGCGAGCTCAGCAAGGCGAGCAGCGGGATCCGGCGGCGGATTCGCTCCGGAGCCAAAGAGTCCACGAGGATCAACCCAACGCCAGCCAGGGTCAGCAGGATTTCAGGGGAAAACCATTTGCTCATGGAGTCACCATTCTTTCGAGCACCGGTCGTGCCGGCCCGTATACCACCAAGGGGATCACGCCGACCAACAACAGGGCCAACGTCAGCAATGCAAAGGGCCACGTTTCCCTCAAACCATGAAGGTCAGTCACCCCCTCGGCCTCGACCGCCGGGCTCATCGGTCCAAAAGCCATCGCCCGCACCGCCCGGAGCATCGCCACCGCGGAAAGCACCACACCCCACGCCGCCACTCCTACGAGCAACGGATGGGCGGTCCAAGAACCGAAGAAGATCATGATTTCCCCCGCGAAGTTCGCCAAACCCGGCAAACCGATGGACGCCATCGCCGCAATCACCAGATAAAACCAGAGTTGCGGCGTCCGCTTCGCCAATCCGCCAAGATCCCGCATCCAGGAAGTTCCGGTGCGGCGACTAATCTCCCCGGCAACGGCAAAACCCAGGGCTGCGCTGAGACCGTGCCCCACCATCAGGGTCACCGCTCCCGCCAGGCCCAAAAGCGTCCCGCTGATCAGCCCAAGGAACACCGTTCCCATGTGCATCGCGCTGGAGAATCCCAGTAGCCACCGGAAATCCCTTTGCTGCAAGGAGGCGAGTCCGAGGTAGAGAATATTCCCCGCCAGCAACAATCCCACGATCCAGGAGATTTCTTTCCATCCATCCGGCACCATCGGCAGAGCCACGCGGATCAGACCATACAGGCCGAACTTTTTCAGGACGCCGGCATGCAGCATCGCCGCCGGGGCCGGTGCCGAGGCGTAGCCACCCGGCGCCCAACTGTGAAAAGGGACGAGGGAGACCAGAGTGCCGAATCCTATCAAGAGCAAGATGGCCAACCCATGCTGGGTTCCCAGCGAGAGCGGGTTGGCTTTCAGGGTTTCCGACAATACCCTCCAGTCGAGACTCCGGGCCGTCTCCGGCATGGCCAAAAACAGACCGATCAAACCCACCAACAGCACCATACTCCCGAGCATCAAGTACAAGGTCATCCGCCAGGCTGCTCCCGAGCGATCCCCATGTCCCCACATCCCCACCAACAGGAAGGTCGGAATCAGCGCCACTTCGTGGAAACTGAAGAAATAAAACAGGTCGACGGAAAGGAAGGCTCCGAGTGCCCCAAGGCCGATCAACAGAAGGCAGATGTAGTATTCCTTCTCCCGTTTGATTCCTTTTCTCGCAGAGCCGATGGCGGCGAGGGTGACGATGAGCGTCAGCCACAGCATGGAAAGACTCAAACCATCCAGCCCCAGAATGAATTTCGCCGGAAAGACCTCCCGGGCGGGAATCGGATCAGGGCCAAACAGAAGCTCCCCGGAACGCAGCACGACCCCCGAAGCCAGAAATCCGGGGATTAGATTCAAGACCGAAGCCCCGAGGGCGGTGGCTTTCGGTTTCGCACCCAGCGCGATGGCAACCACGCCGATCAGCGGAATGAGCAGAATCGCGGGAAGCGTCAGGGAAAGGCTCATGCCGCCACCTTCCAAAGCAGCCAACCGATCACTCCCATCACTCCGAGAATGAAAACCGCCGCGTAAAACTGAACCTGCCCACACTGCACCAACCGAAGCCCCTGCCCCGCGGAGCGGGCCAGCACGCCTGAGCCCCGGACCAGAAAACCCCGCACCACCCAACCTTCAAACGCATCCGCCAGGCGCCCCAACCCATCCTGGGTGGCCACCAGAACCCGCTGGTAAAATTCGTCGACGTAAAATTTCCCCTGAAGAAGGGCAAGGTGGAGCGGATCCTTGATGACATCCCGATAAAGAAAATGGGCGGGTAAGAATCCGGCCACCGCCACGATCAGGGATACCCAGAGGGTCCAGGCGTGATGGGGATGCTCCGGTTTCATCCCGAGGAACTCCGCCACCGGGAACATTCCTCCGAACACGGAAAGCACCGCCAGAATCAACATGGGCACCACCATTACGGGCGGCCCCTCGTGCGCGTGCTTGGCATTTTCCGTGCGCGGCTTGCCATCGAACGCAACCAGGATCATCCGCAACATGAAGAAAGAGGTGAAAAATCCTGCCAGCATGGAGCAGGCCGCCAATCCCGGGCGGTCAGAGGTTGCCGCAAAGATCGCGTCCTTGCTCCAGAAACCGGACAGGGGTGGAATCGCCGCCAGGGCCAGAGTTCCCACCCAGGTCACCAGGAAGGTGAACGGCATCCGCTTGCGCAGGCCACCCATCTTCCAGATGTCCTGTTCATCATGACATCCATGGATGGCGGAGCCCGCCGCCAAAAAAAGCAGGCATTTGAAAAAGGCGTGCGTGACCAGGTGGTACATGCCGGGTCCGGGAATGTTTAATCCAACTGCCATCACCATGTAGGCGATTTCCGACAGGGTGGAATAGGCCAGGATCCGTTTGATGTCGTTCTGTTGGCAGGCAATCAGGGCCGGAAGCAAAGTCATGAGCGCGCCGATCCACGCGATTGTGTTCATCGTCACGTCACTCACCTCGAGAATCGGCAAAACCCGGATCAACATATACACGCCCGCCACCACCATCGTGGCTGCATGCAGAAGCGAAGAGACGGGCGTCGGGCCTTCCATGGAATCAGGCAACCAGACGTGCAAAGGAAGCTGGGCGGACTTCCCCAGACAACCGCAGAGCAGGCCCAGGCCGACGGCGGTGACCGCCCAGAAAGGGGCTCCCGCCGCAGCCCGGCTCGGGAGATCGGCAAAGCTGATCGTCCCAAAGAGCGACCAGGCCCCAAGAATTCCCAGCATGAAACCAAAATCCCCAATCCGGTTGACAAGAAACGCCTTGTTGGCGGCCGCCCCGGCGGCCGGCCGGTCATGCCAGAAGCCGATCAGCAGGTACGAGCTGAGGCCGACCAATTCCCAAAAGATAAACATCGTGACGAGGTTGTCGGCGAAGACGATTCCGAGCATGGAGAAGACAAAGAGCGACAGCTCCGCAAAGAACCGGCCCCGGCAGGCGTCTTTGGCCATGTAACCCAGGGAATAAATGTGGACGAGTAGCGCCACCCCGGTGACCAACGCGGCCATCAACCTGGCCAGCGGGTCGGCCACCAACCCGAACCCCGCCTTCAGGCCTCCCAGCTCAATCCATGGAACCGCCGGTGCGGCCATGCCGCCGGCCGGCGTGCCGGCATTGAGAAGCAGCAGAGATCCCAAAAAACTACCCAAACAGGCGGCCACCGACACCGGCACGGCAACCCGGGGAAACGGGTAAAGAAAAAGCCGGATCACGATCGCCGAGATCAGCGGCAACAGCAGGATGAGATACGGGGCGTAGGCGATCATTTAGAATTTAAGGGAGGAAAAATCCTCCGCCGAGGTGCTCTTTTTCAGCCGGAAGATGGCCACCAGAATCGCCAGTCCGACCGCCACCTCGGCCGCAGCGACGGTGATGACAAAAAAGACCGCCACTTGTGGATCAGGAATGCCCTTGAAGCGGGCGGCGGCAACCAGAGCGAGGTTGGCAGCGTTCAGCAACAGCTCCAACGACATCATCACGATCAGCAGGCTTCGCCGCAACAGGACCCCGGCCAGGCCCACCAGAAAGAGCAGCCCACTCAGGGCCAAATAATGACCCAGGGTAATCTCCCCGAGGATCATGGACTCGGATCCCGGCGACAAAGAACGACCACCCCAATGGTGGCGACCAGCAGCAAAACCCCCGTGGTCAAAAAGAGCGGCGCGTAGGAAGTGAACAGGAGTGTTCCCAGCTCCTTGGCCCCGAAAGGCATCGCATGGGACGACCAGCGCAGCGGTTCCCGGGCTGCCGGAAACGTCGCCACCAGCTTGGGGACACCGGCCACCACCGCGACAGCTCCGACCAAGACCGCCCCCGCCTTCGCCCAAGGCACCGGCCTCCGAGCCTCCGCCTTCACGTCCAGCAGCATGATCACGAAAAGAAAAAGAACCATGACAGCTCCCGCATAGACAATCACTTGAACCGCCGCCAAAAACGTTGCCTCCAGGGTGATAAAAAGAGCGGCCTGCAAAACGAGCGCCAAAACGAGGCAAACGGCGTTCGTCACAGGGTTCCGGAGGGTCACCACAGCCGTGGCGGCCGCCAACAGGCCGACGGCCAGGCTCCAGAAGAAAATTTGTTCCATCCTCGTGATCTTTCGGGGGTTGCGTGAGATTAAAGGCCCCGCAACAGCGGTCAATGGAGTCAAGAATTGAAGATTTCGTAAGCCTAAACGTAAACATAAACGACAACCGTTAGTTCGAGCCGTTCCCCAAAAGGACGACTACTTATTTTCCCATTTATGGATGGGCCGCGGTAAAACTCCGCCCAACCGGTACAATTCCTGCTTGTTGCGCACCATCGCCTTCCGGTCGGTTCCGACGAAAATGGGATGTTCCTTGCGGAGATAGATGGCCTCCTCCGGGCAGACCTCCTCGCACATGCCGCAATAGATGCACCGTAGCATGTCGATATCGAACTCCCTGGGTCGTTTTTCCACGTTGGCGTTCCGGTCGCTTCCGGGAATGGATCCGGGAGTGATCCGGATCGCCCGGGGCGGACAAACAAATTCACAAAGCTGGCACGATACACACTTTTCCCTCCCCTGCTCGTCCATCACCAACACCGGAGCCCCGCGGTATCCCTCCGGCATCGGCCACTGCTCTTCGGGGTACTGCATGGTCATCAGGCCGGTGGCACTCATCTCAAGAATCGCCGGTTGGGCCACATGCTTGCGGGGAAACATCATCCGCCAAAGCGTCTGGAACATGTGGCGCAGCGTGATCCTCATCCCCCCCAGGATGCTGGGCAGGTAAAGACGTTCCCAAAGATTGAGATCAGGTCGGGCGACAACGACGGCCATGGCTAGAACCTAAATCACCCTCTCGGCGGGGCAAGTTGGCTTAATGGGAAGGAAGTCTCCCGGACAGTCTTTCCCTCCTCATCCCGGATTTCCAGGGAAACCACCGGGTCCGCCTGGTTCCAGTCGACCTGGATCACGCCGAAATTACGCCCGACATAGACTTCACCCATCCTCAGATCGTTGGGCTCATTCCGGACGGAGCTTTTTTCCGTTAAACCACTGGAGGTCACATCAAACAAAGGATACCCCGCGGGGTTCTTTGCCAGTTTGGAAATTTCCGCATGGTGCCGATCCCCGCTGATCAGGATCACGCCCTTGGCTCCGGAGTCCCGGATGAGTTCGAAAAGCCTCGCCTTGGCCTTGGGAAAGTTTCCCCATTTTTCAAAACGGTGCTGATGGGCGAGGACCTGGATACTGGAGCCGATGACCACAAGCTGCGCCCCCGGCTTTTGCAACTGTTTCCCCAGCCAGTCCCACTGGGGTTTCCCGAGAACATCCCCCTCCTCCCCGGGATCGTCACGGTTGTAGCGGGTGTCGAGCAGGATGACCCTCACCCGCTTCCCCTCCGGACCGAAATCCCGGGCGGAATAAACGCCATCCTCATGCACCCCCTGCCTCCAAAAAGCGTCGAAGGCATCCTTGGCTTCGTCCTTCCGGGCCCAACTTTTTCCGGCGTCGTTCAGTCCGAAATCGTGATCATCCCAAGTGGCCATCATGTGGCCAGCGGGGAGTTTTTTCAGGGTGGCGATCCCCTCGCTTTGGCCAAGCGCCGCATAGCCATTCTTGAAAGCGTCCTTGGGCAAATCCTGTTTAATGAGCTTTCCGCCGATCACATCCGGATAGCCGTTATCCCCAAGCCAAAGCCACACCTGCGGATCAAACTCCGCGACTTTGCCCCAAAGAGGCGTGCTTTTTTCCGGCTTATAACAGGATCCAAAACCAATCCGGTTGACCGGCTCTTCCGCCGCTGAAACCGAAACCACCCCGGCCAGGATGAACCCGGCCCACCAACCCCTCATGCGCCTAGCGGGAGCTCTCCCTCCGCTTCCTCATCGTCGGTCTCGACCACCCGGGCCACCCCCTGCAAGCGATCACCCTTTTGCAACCGCACGATGTATACCCCTTGGGTGTTGCGTCCGGATTCACGGATATCCTTCACCTTGGTCCGGACCATCTGCCCTTTCACGGTGATCAACATGATCTCATCGGCTTCCTTCACGGAAATCGCCCCGGCCACGGACCCGGTTTT
>RGTE01000003.1 GCA_010025475.1 Verrucomicrobiota bacterium | reverse complement strand
TCCCGGGGCCCTGACCCGCAACGAGGGCCTGCATTTCCGTTGCGAACCGATTCACCTGCGGGTGGAAACACCGGCTTCCCGGTTTACCTCCAGTTACGTGACCGGGCAGATTCTCCGGATTCCCATTGCCCACGGGGAGGGGTGCTACCGGGCCGAGCCTACAATTCTCGAGGAACTGGAAGCGCGGCAACAGATCCTGTTTCGCTACTGCGATGCCCAAGGCCGGGTCACCCCGGAAGCCAACCCGAATGGTTCCAGCCTGAACATCGCCGGGATCCGCAACCGCGAGGGCAATGTTCTGGGAATGATGCCGCATCCCGAGCGCTGTTGTGAGGCGGAAATGGGCGGCGTGGACGGCAGGGGAATCCTCCTAGGGGCCGCCGGGTCCGGGAGGTCGCTGTGAAGGCAAAAGATTTCGCCCTCAAGCTCGGCCTGACCGGGGAAGAGTTTGACCGGATCCAGAAAGGGCTGGGCCGGGAACCCAACGAGACGGAGCTCGGCATGTTTTCGGTGATGTGGAGCGAGCACTGCTCCTACAAAAATACCCGCCGGGAGCTGAAAAAATTTCCGACCACCGGACCCGCGGTGTTGGTCAAAGCCGGGGAGGAAAACGCCGGGGTGGTGGATGCCGGGGATGGGCTGGCCTTGGCCTTCAAAATCGAATCCCACAATCATCCCAGTGCGGTGGAGCCATTCCAAGGGGCGGCCACCGGCGTGGGGGGTATCCTTCGCGACATTTTCACGATGGGCGCCCGTCCGGTGGCCTTCATGGATTCGCTGCGGTTCGGCCGGCCCGATGCCCCCGGGGAGGCCGGTAAGAGGACCCGATCGCTGATCCACGGAGTAGTGGCCGGAATTTCCCACTATGGCAACTGCGTGGGCGTGCCCACCGTGGGAGGGGAGTTGGTGTTCGATCCGGCTTACGAGGGCAACCCGTTGGTGAACGTTTTCTGTCTGGGGATTCTCCGGCACGACCAGATCCGAAGGGGTGCGGCCAAAGGATTGGGCAATCCGGTGTTTTATGTGGGGGCCAAAACGGGTCGGGATGGCTTGGCCGGCGCGGCCTTCGCCTCGCGCGACCTGACGGAAGAGAGTAAAGCCGATCGACCTGCCGTGCAGGTGGGGGATCCGTTTGTCGGGAAATTGCTTTTTGAAGCGTGTCTCGAACTTTACGCCAAACCGGATCTGGTGGTGGGAGTG
Organism: Verrucomicrobiota bacterium; assembly: GCA_010025475.1. Classification (GTDB taxonomy): domain Bacteria; phylum Verrucomicrobiota; class Verrucomicrobiia; order Methylacidiphilales; family Verrucolacustridaceae; genus Verrucolacustris. The sequence goes on along the minus strand of RGTE01000003.1, from coordinate 25,971 downwards.
CAGGACATGGGCGCGGCCGGGTTGACCTGTTCCACCTGCGAAACGGCCAGCCGGGGCGGCTCGGGCATCGAGATCGAACTGCACAAAGTGCCGCAGCGGGAAACGGGCATGACGCCGTATGAGACGCTTCTCTCCGAGTCGCAGGAGCGGATGCTCATCATCGTTCACAAGGGACGGGAGGCGGAGCTGAAGGAGATTTTTGCCCGCTGGGGCCTGGATGCGGCCGAGATCGGCACCGTGACCGACACCGGCCGGGTCGTGGTGAAAGAGGGGGGAAAGGTGGTGGCCGACATCCCGGCAAGAATGCTGGCGGATGATGCTCCGGTGTATGAAAGGGACGCCAAGCTTCCGGCAAAACTGGCGGAGCAACAGAAGCTGGACTTGAAGAAGATCCTTCCCGCCAAGCCTCAGGTGCGGGAGGACCTCCTGAAGATCGTTCAATCGCCGGTGACCGGTTCGCGCCGGTGGGTTTGGAACCAGTACGACCACATGGTGGGTCTGCGAACCGTGGTCCGGCCGGGAAGCGATGCCGCCGTGTTGCGGGTGGAGAAGCCGGGCGGAGGATGGGTGCGAGTGGCCATGACTCTGGATGGCAACGGCCGCTGGTGTGCGCTGGATCCTCGGGAAGGATCCAAACTCCTGGTGGCCGAGGCTTGCCGGAATCTGGCTTGTGCCGGTGCGGTGCCGCTCGGCCTGACGGACAACCTCAACTACGGGAATCCCTTTGACCCGGAACTTTTCTGGCAGTTGCGGGAGGGGGTCGAGGGAATGGCAGAAGCCTGCCGGGCGTTCGATCTGCCGGTTACCGGTGGAAATGTGAGCCTTTATAATCAGTCACCCTCCGGCCCGATCCATCCGACTCCGGTGGTCGGGGTGGTGGGCAAGGTGGAAGAGGGTGTGAAATTGTTGCCGGCGGTCTTCAGTGAAGGGGGAGGGGAAATTCTTTTGTTAGGCAACTCTTCCGCGGGAGGGCTCGGGGCCTCTCTTTATCTTCAGGAGGTTTACGGCCTGCTGGCCGGGAAACCTCCCGTGGCCGACCTGGAGTCGGAGAAAAAACTGCACCGTTTCGCCCGTAAAATTCTGGCCCAAGAAGGCATCCGAGCCATGCATGACGTGGGCGAGGGTGGAATTCTTTGGGCGTTGGCGGAGATGACCTTTGGCGAATCCTCGTCGGGAGCCGAAGTCGCCGTCCCATGCGGTGGCGAAAGGCCCGAGGAGGCGCTTTTTGGAGAAGGGGGAGGGCGAATCCTGGCGGAGGTGAACCCGGAGGCGGTCGCACCGGTGGAGGCTCTCGCCCGGGAGGCAGGTGTGGGTTGTGCCCATTTGGGAAAGACCTCGGGAAGGGATTTGAAGATTACCTGCAAGGATGTGAAGGCGAGTTGGGCGGTGGCAGAGCTGAAAGGTTTTTTTGAAAATTCCCTGCCCAAGGCGTTGGAGCCTTAGCCCGCGCTTCTCAAAAGAATCTCCCTTGGCTAGAAAGGAATCTTGAAGTCTCCCTACCATCCGAAACATGAGTGCGGGGTCTTCGGGGTGTTCGGGCATCCCAACGCGGCCGAGCTGACTTACTACGGTCTTTACGCCCTCCAGCACCGGGGGCAGGAGAGTGCCGGCATTGTTTCCGCCCGGGAGGAAAGTTCCTCCTTCCGCATCCGCCGGGGCATGGGGCTGGTGGGGCAGGTTTTTAGTGAACAGGATCTGAAGGATTTGACGGGCACAAGGGCCATCGGTCACGTCCGCTACTCCACGACCGGTTCCAGCACGATCAAGAACGCCCAACCCATCACGGTGGAGACCAGCCGGGGACAGATTGCCATTGCGCACAACGGGAACCTCGTCAACGCCGGTCGACTCAGGGCCGAGTTGGAGGCTGACGGGTCTATTTTCCAGACGACGACGGACAGTGAAGTGATCCTGCATCTCATTTCCCGCCCGAACCCGGCCATCGGGGGCGGAGCGTTGGCCCAGGCCCTTTCCCGGGTCCACGGTGCCTACTCCTTGGTGCTGATGGGGGAGAAGGAGTTGATTGGGGCACGGGATCCTTTTGGCTTCCGCCCTCTGGTGATCGGCAAGCTGGAAGACGGGATCATCTTTTCGAGCGAGACCTGCGCCCTCGATCTGATCGGTGCCGAGTTTGTTCGTGAGGTGGAGCCGGGAGAAGTGGTGGTGGCGGATGCGGACGGCCTCCGTTCCTTTAAGCCGCATAGTGAGCCGAGCCGCGAGGCCCTCTGTGTTTTTGAATTTGTGTACTTTGCCCGACCGGACAGCCAACTGGGTGGGCGCAACGTCAGTCACGCCCGGATCCGGATGGGCAGGGAGCTGGCCCGGATGCATCCGGTGGAAGCCGACATTGTTGTGCCGGTCCCTGATTCAGGAACCTATGCGGCTTTGGGATATTCCGAGCAGTCCGGGATCCCGCTCGACCAGGCTTTTGTGCGGAACCATTACATTGGCAGGACCTTTATCCAGCCCAGTCAGCTGATCCGGGATTTCAACGTGCGCGTGAAATTGAATCTGATCCGCTCCGCGGTGCAGGGAAAGAGGGTGGTGGTGGTGGATGATTCCATCGTCCGAGGGACCACGGCTCGTGCGAGGGTGATTAACCTGCGTGAGGCCGGGGCTCGGGAGGTTCACATCCGGGTGAGCTGTCCTCCCCACCGGTTCTCCTGTCACTACGGGATCGACTTTCCCGATCCCAAGGATCTTTTGGCCAACCGGATGACCCGGCAGGAGATCACGAAATACCTCGGGGCGGATTCCCTGGGGTATCTCGATGTCGATGGGATGGTGAAAGCCTGTAAGATTCCCGCCTCCAAATTCTGCCTGGCCTGTTTCACCGGGGATTATCCCGTGCCGTTCGCCCCGGATGACGACAAGGGGGTTCTGGAACGGCGCCGGGAGCAGGCGGTTTCCCTCGTGCCGGAAGAGGAAGTCCGGCAGCGGTTTCTCCTGTAGTCGGGATGGCCAAGGACGCTTACGCGAGGGCCGGGGTGGACATCACCCTGGGCAACCGGGTGAAGTCCGGATTGGGCGCGTTGGTGCGCTCCACCCGAAGACCGGGTGTGGTCGGTGGAATCGGCGGCTTTGGCGGCTGTTTCGACGGCAAGATCCGCGGCTACCGGCGACCGGTCTTGGTGGCGAGCATCGACGGGGTAGGCACGAAGCTGAAGGTGGCACACCAACTAGGGCGTCACGGCACGATCGGGGAGGATTTGGTCAACCACTGCGTCAATGACATCGCCGCTTTGGGGGCGGAGCCACTTTTTTTCCTCGATTACATCGGCACCGGAAAGCTGGATCCCAAGGTGTTCCGGCAAATTTTGGCCGGGCTGGTCCGGGGATGCCGAGAGGCGGGCTGCGCCTTGATCGGCGGTGAAACCGCACAGATGCCCGGCATCTACCAAGGGAAGGATTATGATCTGGTGGGTTCCATCGTCGGCGTGTTGGAGAAGGGAAAAGCCACGGACGGACGCTCCATCCGTCCCGGTGACGTCATCCTCGGTCTTCCCTCCAACGGACTTCAGACCAACGGCTACACTCTCGCCAGGGATATTCTCCGCAAGGCCAGGCTTCGGTTGGGTCAAAAACTTCCGGGCACGAACCAGAGTCTCGGAAATTTACTCCTGGCGGTGCACCCGAATTATCGTCCGGCCCTGCTCAAGATCGGCAAGCAGGCCAAGATCAAGGGGGCGGCCCACATTACGGGGGGCGGCCTCATCGACAACCCGCCCAGGGTTTTTCCGCGGGGCACGGCCGCCGAGATCCGGCTGGGCAGTTGGCCGATTCCGCCCCTTTTCCGGGCGCTGGTGGACAAGGGACGGCTCAAACTCACGGAAGCCTACCGAACCTTCAACATGGGGATCGGAATGATCGTGGTGGTGGCCCGCCAGGACGTCAACAAGGTTCAAAAATCGGTTCGTTGTTATGAGATCGGTCGCATCGTCAAAGGAGACCGGAAGGTCATGCTGGTGGCATGAGTCAGGGAATCCAACGGGCGCTCCTCTCCGTTTCGGACAAGACCGGGCTGGTTGAGTTTGCTAAGTTTCTTGCGGGAAAAGGGGTGGAGCTGATTTCCACGGGGGGAACCGCCAAGGCCTTGCGGGAGGCGGGAGTGAAGGTGATGGAGCTGAGCGATTACACGGGGTTTCCGGAGATGATGGATGGTCGGGTGAAGACGCTTCATCCGAAGGTCCACGGCGGGCTGCTGCAAAGAAGGGACCTGGAGACCCATCGGCAGCAGGCGAAGCAGCATGGCATCCCGACGATCGATCTGGTGGTGGTGAACCTCTACCCGTTTGAGCAGACCGTGGCCAAGCCGGACTGCACGACCGAGCTGGCAATTGAAAACATCGACATCGGCGGGCCCAGCATGCTGCGGAGTGCGGCGAAGAATCATGATTCGGTCACTGTGGTGGTGGATCCGGGGGATTATGCCGCGGTGCAGAAGGAAATGGAAAAAGCCGGCGACACCACCGCGGAAACGCGCCGGAAGCTGGCCGCGAAGGTTTTCCGCCACACCTCCCACTATGATCATCTCATTTCCTCCTACCTGACCCGGTTGGTGGAACCGGATCTTTTGCAGGAAACCGCCGGTATCGTACGGCGCAAGGCCCAGGCGCTCCGCTACGGTGAAAATCCCCACCAGAAAGCCGCCTTGTACGGAGGTTTCCTTGACTCCTTCCGCCAACTGCACGGCAAGGAACTTTCCTATAACAACGTGCTGGATCTGAGCGCGGCGGCGGGGCTGATGGCGGAGTTCCGGGATTCGGAGCCGACCCTGGCCATCCTCAAGCACACCAACCCATGTGGGGTGGGTTCGGGAAAAAAGCTGGCGGAGGCGTGGGAGAAGGCGTTCGCCACGGACCGGCAGGCTCCTTTCGGTGGAATCCTTGCGGCCAACCGCGCCCTGGATGGGGATACCGCCAAGGCGATCGCCGAGATTTTCAGCGAAGTGATCCTGGCCCCCTCATTCAGCCCGGAGGCCCTGCAGATTCTGCAGGCCAAAAAAAATCTTCGGTTGATCGAGAATCGGGAGAAGAGCGGCGCGGGGTGGGATTACCGGAGTGTGCGGGGCGGGGGCTTGCTGGTCCAGGAAGCGGATGAAAAAGGGGACCAGGAAAAGGAGTGGAAAGTGGTGACGAGGCGCCAACCGACGGAATCTGAAATGCGGGCGATGCGCTTTGGGTGGAAGGTGGTCCGACACGTGAAGTCCAACGCGATTGTTTACTCCACTCAGGACCGCACCTTGGGGATCGGCGCGGGGCAGATGTCGCGGGTGGATAGCTCAAGGATTGCGGTCTGGAAGGCGGGAGAGGCCAGGCTCAGCCTGAAAGGCAGCGCGGTGGCCTCGGATGCTTTTTTCCCTTTTCCGGACGGGCTGGAGGCGGCGGCGCAGGCCGGCGCCACGACCGCGATTCAACCGGGTGGCAGCGTGAAGGATGCCGAGGTGATTGCCGCGGCGGATCGCCTAGGGGTGGCGATGATTTTCACCGGCCGGCGCCACTTCCGGCACTAAAGAAAAAATTCAGGCCTTGGCGCGGGCGTCCAGGTCGACCCAGTTGTTCCCGTCCGCCTGCATCATCAGGTCGGCTTCGTGCGGGCCCCAGGATCCTTGCCGGTAGAGGGCCATGGTGGTGTCCTGCCAGCCTTCCCGGATGGAGTCGACCAAACGCCAAGCCTCCAGGACCTCATCGGCGCGGGTGAATAAAGTGGAATCACCGAAAATCGCGTCACCGAGCAAACGCTCGTAGGCCTCCGGCGAATAGGATCCAAACTCCGTAGCGTAGCAAAATTCCATGTCGACCGGCTGAACGGACGACTTGCCCGGTTTCTTGGCGTTGAAGCAGAGGTGGACTCCCTCGTTGGGCTGAAGGCGGATGTGCATGGCGTTGCGATGAAGGAGGTCCCCGAATTCCGCCCGGAAAAGGGTTGCCGGCGGTCGACGGAAGACGATGACGATTTCCGAGGCGCGGGTGGTGAGGGCCTTGCCGGTGCGGAGATAGAAGGGGACACCCGACCAGCGCCAGTTGTCGATCTGCAGCTTCATGGCGGCGTAGGTCTCCGTGGTGGAGCTGGGGGAGACGCGGTCGGTCTGGCGATAGCCCTCGTATTGAGCGCGGACGGTGCTGGCGGGGATGAGTTCCGCCTTGGGGGTGGGGATCGAACGCAGAACTTTGACCTTCTCGTCCCGGATCGATTCCGAGGAGAGGTTGGCGGGAGGCTCCATCGCGGTGATGGCGAGGAGCTGCATCATGTGGTTTTGGACCATGTCCCGCATGGCGCCCACCTCGTCGTAAAAAGCTCCCCGGGTGCCGACGCCTTCCTGCTCCGCCACGGTGATCTGGACGTTATCGATCAGGTTGCTGTTCCAGATCGGCTCCCAAATGGAATTGGCGAAGCGGAAATAGAGCAGGTTTTGGACCGTCTCCTTGCCGAGGTAGTGGTCAATGCGGAAGAGGTTGGATTCATCGAGGCAGGACTGCAGGTCGTCGACCAGTTTCCGGGCGGACTGGAAATCGTGACCGAAGGGCTTTTCCACCACCACCCGGGCCGGGAGACCGGGCCGGACCAGCCCGGCTTCCGCCAGGTGCTTCACCACGGTGGAGAAGTAATCGGGGGCGGTGGCGAGATAGAAAATGTGCTGGGTCAGCCCGCGGGTTTTCGCCAACTGGTCGAGGGTCTTTTTGAGGGAAGCGTAGGCAACCGGCTCGTCAAAGTTGCCCTGATGGTAGGTAAGGTGCGGGGTGAACTTGTCCCATTCCTCTGATTTGACGGGGCGAAGCCGTGAAAACTTTTCCACCCCATCCTTCATTTCCTTCCGGAACTCGTCCTCCTTCTTGGGTCGGCGGGCGAATCCGATGATGGCGTAGTCGTTGGGGAGAATGCCCTCGTGTTGGAGGCCGAAGAGGGCGGGGACGAGCTTGCGGCTGGTGAGATCGCCACTCGCTCCGAAAATCACCATGACAAAAGGGGGTAGGACGCGACCGGCGATGGGAACCGGGGTGGGCGAGGGAAAGGCTTTCGCCTTGGGTTTGGTTGGGGCGGCGACAGGGCTCATGTGGAGGTACAATGGTAGATTTCCACCGTGCCGCGGTCACTTCGAACCTTCGCCGCAGGGAAGGTGGCGGAAGCGTCGTCTTTGGCCAAGGCCCGGACATAGGGCTCCTTGGAAGGTCCACGGGTGACAAACCAAATGGCGCGGGAGAAGCGGAGCAGGTGGTAGGTGGAGGTGATGCGGGCCACGCCGAGTTTCGGCACGAAGTTGGCGGCCATGAAGAGCTTGTTGTCTTTCAGGGCCTCGGTGCCGGGAAAGAGGGAGGAAGTGTGTCCGTCATCACCTACGCCGAGGAGGATGAGATCGAATTTAGGGGGGTCACCCAATTCCATCTTGAGACGCTTTTCATAATCGCGGGCCCCGATCTCCGGAGTCCCGATTTCGGTGTGGATCCGCTCGATCTTGGCGCCGGTCGCGTGAAAGGCCTCGTGAATCATCCGGTAGTTGCTGTCCTTGTGATCAGGTGGGACCCATCGTTCGTCGCCGAGATAGAGATGGGTGGCGGACCATGGCCATTTGAGCGGTTTCCCAGCGGGCCACCATGGCCTCGATCCAAGCCGAGGGATCGGCAAACTCGTGCAAAGTCATACCGAAACCATGCCCAAACCGCTGTGAAAAAGCGATGACCGATCCCGAGAGTTGGCTCGCCCGTGGGACGGGAAACAGGTAGGCAAAAGGGTCATGGGGAACCGTCTCGACCGCCTGGATCTGGACAAGCAGATCCACGAAAAGTCCGATTACCGGGACAAGCTCAGGGGACTCCAACTCAAGCTCCTCCATGCCCAGCGACTGCTACAGGAGAGCCCCAAAACCCTAATCCTGGTTTTTGAGGGACCGGATGCGGCCGGCAAGGGGGGAGTGATTAAACGTCTGACGGAGCGATTGGATCCCCGGTTGGTCCGGGTTTGGTCGATCGTCAAACCCACCGAGGAAGAGAAGAACCACCACTATCTTTGGCGTTTTTGGAACAAACTCCCGTCCACCGGGGAGACGGCGATTTTTGACCGGAGTTGGTACGGTCGGGTTCTGGTGGAGCGGGTGGAGGGATTTGCCAAGAAAGAGGAATGGAAACGTGCGTACCGGGAGATTAATGAAATGGAGCGCACGCTGGTCGACAACGGCGCGATCCTCATGAAGTTTTTTCTGCACATCACGAAACAGGAGCAGTTGCGGCGCTTTGAGCGTAGGGCGGCGGATCCTTACAAACATTGGAAAATCAGCGAGGAGGACTGGCGGAACCGCCGGAAGTGGAAGGAGCATCTGGCGGCGGCGGAGGACATGTTCCGGAAGACCAACGCCCGAATGGCCCCATGGAATCTGATCGAGGGGAACTACAAGTGGTACGCCCGCATCAAGATCATGAAGCTGCTGGTCAAACGACTGGAGCAGGAGTTTGGCCGTTTGTGAGCCAGGATCGGCCGCAAGCGGAGCGGGAGTTCACCGCTTATTTCTTCGACACCGATGCCGGCGGAGTCGTGCACAACTTGGCGTACCTTCGCTGGGTGGAGGCGGTCAGGACAGATTTGGCGGAAAAACTGGGCTGGGGGATCGGGGAGATGATCGGGGGTGATCATGGTTGCCCGGTGCTGACCAAAACCGAGGCGGAGTACCTTAAGCCGGCCAGATTGGGGGATCGGGTCAAAGTGGTCAGTCGATTGGGTGAAGTTGGGAAGGTGCGTTTTGTCGTGGAATCGGAGGTGGTTGGCCAGGGGGGTGAGATTTTTTGCCGTACCCGGCAAGAACTGGCTTCGGTGGTTCTCGCCACCGGAAAGCCCCGACCCCTGCGAGAGGACTGGCGGAAATTCCAAGCTTAAGACGGATTCCATCCGGATCCATAAAAGGTGCCGGGATAGGTCTCTGGTTTGAAAGCGCCGCCCTTTTTGGCATTCTTATCCGCTTATGTCAGCCGGACCGGTTTATTTGGACTGCAATGCGACCACGCCGATGGAGCCGGCGGTGGCGGAGGTGGTGCGTCGATTTTTTGAGGAGGAGTACGGGAACGAGGGAAGCCGGACCCATGCCTTTGGCGCCCGGGCAAAAGAGGCGGTGCAAAAGGCCCGCGAACAGATCGCTGCCTTGGTCGATGCCAAACCGGAGGAGGTGATTTTCACCAGCGGAGCCACCGAGAGCAACAATTTGGCCATCCTTGGTTTGGCCCAGTGGGGACGTCAGCACGGGAAGACCCACATCATTAGCACCCGGATTGAGCACAAGGCGGTGTTGGAGCCGATCGACCACCTTGCGAAGGAGGGTTTTGAGGTGGACCTGGTGGGGCCGGACAAACAGGGGCGGGTGGAAACCGAAAAAGTCATCCGATTGCTCCGACCCACCACGATGCTGGTGTCCGTGATGCACGCCAACAACGAGACCGGGGTCATCCAGCCGATTGGGGAGTTGAGTGAGGCGTTGGCGCATCATCCGGCATGGTTTCATGTGGATGCAGCCCAGACCTTCGGGAAGCTCGTGGCGGAATTAAAACATCCCCGAATCGACTTGATCAGCGCCAGTGGACACAAGATTTACGGTCCGAAAGGGATCGGTGTGCTGGTGGTGCGGCATCGCGGCAAACAGAAGGTTCCTATTACGCCCCTGACCTTTGGGGGAGGGCAGGAACACGGACTTCGACCCGGAACCTTGCCGGTCCCCTTAATTGTCGGGTTGGGCAAGGCAACTGAGTTGGCCTCCAAGGATCATGCAGCCCGGGAGGTGAAATGCCGGGAGTTCCGGGAAAAGTTTCTGAACACCCTCGGGCCCCTCCAGCCCAAAATCCACGGGGAAATGGGCCGGGTGTTGCCCCATACCGTGAACGCGTCATTCCCGGGGTTGAGTGCGGAGGAGGTCATGTTGCGGTTGAAGGATGTGGTGGCGGTTTCCAACGGCTCGGCCTGCACCTCGGCCAGTTACCAACCCAGCCATGTGCTTAAGGCCATGCATCTGGGCAAAGAGGAGATGGTGGGGGCCGTGAGGTTTTCGTGGAGTCATCTCACGCCGGAACCGAAATGGCAGGAGATGGGGAAAAAACTGCGGGGATAAGGCGGGAGGATCAAGTTTCGGAAGGCACGCCGATTTCCATTCCAAGGTTCCGGGCGAGCCGGATGGCATCAGCGGGCAGTGGAGGACGTCGGCCGGAGAGGGTCTGAAGGTCGGTCAAATTCATCCGGTTGCGGATCAACCCGACCATGGAACCGTGTTCCCCTTGGTTGAGCGCCAGCATGGCAAATTCACCCATCCGGCTGGCGAGGTAACGGTCGGCAAACGTGGGCGAGCCACCACGTTGCACATGTCCAAGCACGGTCAGACGCACCTCCTGGTCCAAGCGGTCCTCGGCCGTGGCGAGCAGACGATTCATGAAATCCTGCCCGGTGCAGACGCCCTCGGCCACCACGACCACGCTGTTGTTATGGCGGCGGAGACGACGCCGGGTGAGGTTTTCGACAATCTTTTCCATGTCGTAACGGAATTCCGGAATCACCGCGACCTGGGAGCCGGAGGCGATGGCGCTCATCAGGGCGAGGTAGCCCTGATTTCTTCCCATCACCTCGATGGCTTTGATCATATCAATCAGGTGAATGACGGTGTTGAGGCAGGTGTCCGTCCCAATGCAGAGCTCGGTGTCGGGAATGTCGTTGTCGATGGAACAGGGGAGACCGAGAACGCGGTAGCCGTGCCGGGAGAGGGCGGCGGCACCGGCCAGAGACCCGTCCCCGCCCAACACCATCAACGCCTGAATGTTCTCTTTTTTGAGGATCTCGATGGCGTCTTTTTGGGCGGACTCCTCCTTGAATCTGAGGCAGCGGCTGGTGGAGAGCATGGTGCCGGCATCGCGGATCCGGCCACTGACCTCGACGGCGCCGAGGTTGATGAACTCCCGGTCGAAGATGCCTTGGTAGCCGTTTTGGATGCCCACGACCTCCACACCCAAGCCAACCCCGGTGCGGACGATCGCCCGAATGGCCGGGTTCATGCCGGGGGAATCACCTCCCGAAGTGATGATGCCGATACGCTTGAGCATGGACGAACGACAATGGCCAAAGGTCCCAGAAGAAGCGAGGATGTAAGGAGTTTAGGGATTAAGGGTTTAAGGAAGGCGAGGAGCGGGAGAGGTGGGAGCGGAGGAAGGGGGCGGTGCGGGAGGTTGAGGAGGTAGCGACATGTTCAGGAGTGCCCTGGGCCACAATTTTCCCTCCGGCTTCGCCGCTTTCGGGTCCAAGGTCGATGAGATAATCGGCTTCGGCGAGGACGTCCAAATGATGCTCAATCACCACCACGGTATGACCGGTGTCGACCAACCGGTGGAGCAGGTCAATCAGCCGACGCACGTCCGCAAGGTGAAGTCCCACCGTGGGTTCCTCCAGCAGGAAAAGATGATGGGCGGGGCGCCGGGCCCGGCCTTTGGCCTGGGCCTGATCCGCGGCGATCTGGGCGGCGGCCAACTCGGTCACCAGCTTGAGACGCTGGGCTTCGCCTCCCGACAGGGTTGGACTGGTCTGGCCCAATTCGAGATAACCGAGACCGGTTTCCTTGAGGAGCCGGCACGGGGTGGCCAACCGGGGTTGGGCCGAAAAGAAGTCCGCAGCCTGTTCGGCAGAGAGGTGCAGGGCGTCGTGGATCGATTTATCCCGGTAGCGAATGGACAGGATCTCCTGCTTCCAACGGTGACCGTCACACTCCTCACAACGGACATCGGCGGGCGGGAGGAAGTTCATCTGGATCCGGACCGTGCCGGCCCCGTCACAGGCGGGGCAGCGACCCGGGCCGGCGTTGTGGGAAAAGTGGGAGGCGGTGAAACCGGCCTGCTTGGCCTCAGGCAGGGCGGCGAAGAGGGCACGCAGTTCGTCCATGAGGCCCAGGTAGGTGGCCACCGTGGAGCGCGGGGTTTTGCCGATCGGGGATTGATCGACTTCCACGACGCGGTCGACCGAATCCACCCCGGAGACGGATTTCCAAAGCCCCTCCTTCCTTTTCTTTTTGGCCGCGGCGGGAAGAAGGATCTCGTGGAGGAGGGTACTCTTGCCGGAGCCACTCACCCCGGAAAAGGCAACGAGCCGGTGCCAGGGCAGCTCCAAATTCAGATTTTGGATCGTTCGGATCCTCGCCCCCTTGATCCTAAGCCAAGGATCGGACTTTGAGATCGGTCGGCGCCTGCCCCGGCTGGGATGCCGGATGGGCGTGCCCAAGAGACGAGCGGTGGCCGACGCATCATTTTTTCCAATTTGCCTCCAGTTTCCCTGAGCCACGATTTCCCCGCCATGAACGCCGGCCCCGGGACCGAGATCGAGAATGTGGTCGGCCGCCCGCATGGTGTCCTCGTCGTGCTCCACGACGACGAGCGAATTGCCGCGATCCCGGAGGTTTTTGAGGATGCCGAGAAGTTTTTCGTTGTCGCGGGGATGGAGGCCAATCGTGGGTTCGTCCAAGACGTAGAGGACGCCCTGAAGATTTGAGCCGAGCTGGGCGGCCAACCGGATGCGCTGGGACTCCCCTCCGGAGAGGGTGGGCGCGGAGCGATCCAGATTCAGATAGTCCAGCCCCACGTGCTTCAGGAAGTGCAGGCGTTGCTCAATTTCGGGGCGGATGTCCCGGACGATGGCGGCTTCCCGGCCGGTGAAGCGAAGGTTGGAAAAAAAGTCCCCGAATTCCCGGACGGACATGCGGTTGATTTCCGGGACGGGCATGCCGGCAAAGCGAACCGCGCGAGAGACAGGATTCAGACGGGCTCCCTGGCAAGAGGGGCAAGGAAGAAGCTGATCTTCCTCCAACTCCTCCCGGGCCCATTCCAGTTCCTGCTCTTTCTCGGCCTCATCTTCGGCCTTGGGTTCGGGCGGTTCGGCAAAGACCGTGCCGTAGCCCTGACATTCCGAGCACCAGCCGTGGGGGCTGTTGAACGAAAACATCCGTGGATCCAGTTCATCAAAGGATCGGTTGGTTCCCGGGCAGAAAAGGTGATGGCTGTGAATGGTCGTCTTGCCCCGGTGATCGACCGTGTAGAGGGTGCCCCGGCCCAGCGACAAGGTTTGGGAAATGAGGGCGGGCAGGTCCTTCCGGCCTGCCTGCACCTGCGCGACCAGAACATCGATATGGTGCTCCCGGTAGCGATCCAAAGGCTGAAATTTGGAAGGTTCGACCCATTTGCCGTCCACGCGGAGAAGGGAGAATCCCTTTTTCTGGGCCCAACGCGCCACCTCGGTATGAAATCCTTTTCGTCCCCGGATGAGCGGTGCGAGAAGGCTCAGGTTTTTGGTGGAGCGAAGCTGAGCGCGGACGCGTTTGACGATATCGGCGGACGTTTGGCGAACCGCGGCCTCCCCGGTGTCGGGATCGTGCTGGACGCCCAGCTTGGCATAAAGCAACCGGAGGAACTGGTAGAGCTCGGTGACGGTGGCCACGGTGGATTTACGGCCGCCACGGGTGGTTCGCTGCTCAATGGCGACGGAGGGAGGCAGGCCGATGATGGCATCGACCTCCGGCTTTTCCATTTGTTCAACGAACTGGCGGGCGTAGGTGTTGAGGCAGTCGAGATAGCGGCGTTGGCCCTCGGAAAAAAGAAGGTCAAAGGCAAGGGTGGATTTTCCGGAACCGGAAAGACCGGTGACCACGACCATCTTGTCCCGGGGAATGGAGACGTTGAGGTTCTTCAGGTTGTGGTGACGGGCCCCCCGGACGGTGATTTCTGAAATGGGGTGGCCAATTTCCGGTGGGGATGGCAGTTCCTGCAGACGGTTTGATCGGGAGGGGCGCAGCAAGGGGGCGAGAAAGGTTGCGGTATGGGAAGAGCGGCAGGCGGCCACTGTTTCCGGAGTGCCGGCGGCGACCAATTTCCCGCCTTCGGCTCCGGCTTCCGGGCCCAAATCGAGCACCCAGTCGGCATTCTTGATCACATCCAGATGGTGTTCGATCACCAGCAGGGAGTTCCCCTGATCCACCAGCCGGTGCAAAAGAGAGACCAACAAGCGGACGTCATCCAGATGAAGCCCGGTGGTCGGTTCGTCGAGAATAAGGAGCGGGGATCCTTGGGGGCGTTTTTTTCTTTTTCCGCCCCGCCGGGGCTGTTCGTGTTCGGGGGAAGCCTGGGTAAGGTGCGCGATCAGTTTGAGGCGCTGCGCCTCGCCGCCGGAAAGCTGACTGAGCGGTTGCCCGCAGCGGAGATAACCAAGCCCCACCTCGGTAAGCAGTTTTAAAGAGGATGATATTTTCTGGTGGCACTCCCGCGCGCGGGGGGTGAGGTCCTCCGTAGAGGAGAAAAAGGAAAGCGCTTCCGCGGCAGTCATCTCCAGGAGTTGGTCGATGGTCCTGTCCCGGTAGGCCGCAGCCAGCACGTGTGGCTGAAAGCGACGGCCTTCGCAGGAGGGACAGGTGACAAACACGTCGGACAGGAACTGCATGGTGACCTTTTCGTAACCCATGCCTCCGCAGCGCTCGCATCGCCCCCCGCCGGCGTTGAAGGAGAAAGCCGAGGCGGCAAGTCCGGCGCTTTGGGCCTCTTCGGTGGAGGCAAAGAGTTCCCGGACGGCATCATAGATATCCAAATAGAGGAGGGGAGTGGAGCGGGGTGTCTGGCTTAAGGGGGATTGGTCGACCAGGATCACATCGGAAATCTCCTCCAGGCCTTCCAAAGATTTCAGCTGGGGTGGTTCCTCCATGGGCCGGCCCAACCGCTGAAGGAGGGCTTGATGGACAATGTCGTGAACAAAAGTGCTTTTGCCGGATCCGCTCACCCCGGAGATCGCGACCAGTCGCCGAAGGGGAAAAGCTGCGTCGAGGTTGTTTAAATTATGGCGGGTGGCTCCACGGATTTTGAGCCAAGGATGATTCTTCTCCAGGCATGGGCGGCGGGATTCGGGAAGAGGGACGGATTTTTTGCCGGAAAGGTAGGCCCCGGTGGGGGAGTCCTTGATCTTGGATAAGCCTGCCGGAGGACCGGAGTAGAGGAGTCGGCCTCCCTCGGATCCTGAGCCCGGGCCCAGCTCAAGGATATTTTCGGCGGCCCGGATGACCGACTCGTCGTGCTCGACCACCAGGACCGTGTTTCCTGACTGACGCAGTTCGTGAAGGAGGCCGAGGAGACGCCCGGTGTCACGGGAATGGAGTCCGATGCTGGGCTCGTCGAGGACGAAGAGGGTTCCGGTCAGGCCCGTGCCAAGGCATCCGGTGAGGTTGACGCGCTGAAGTTCGCCTCCCGAAAGGGTCCGTGTGGCCCGATCCAGGGTGAGGTAGCCAAGGCCCACACCCAAAAGAAACCGAAGCCGTTTCCGGATATTTTCCAGAGGCATGAGAGCCGATGGGTCCCGGGTTTGGGTGTCCTTGAGAAAACGGGCGAGCTCCTCCAGCGGCAGGGCGTTAATCTCCGGGAGGGTCTTTCCGGAAAGACGCCACCAGGTGGTTTGGGGCTGATAACGACGTCCTTCGCAGTCGGGGCAGGGGCGGTAGGAGCGGTAACGGGCGAGCAGGATGCGGACATGCATCTTGTAGGTCTTGGTTTCCAGCCAGCGAAAGAAGCCGCGGACCCCGTACCAGTCGCCCGAATCCCAGAGCTCCTGCAGTTCCCGGGTGGCACCCCCCTCACCCTCGATGACGAACTTTTGTTGTTCCGCGGAAAGTTGGGAGAACGGCGTATCCATCGGAATCCGGTGGCGGCGGCAGGCTTTTTCCAGGTCCCGTTGGCACTCCTCAAAGCTCTCCGTTTGCCAGGGTTTGACGACTCCGCCGGCGATGGAGAGGGAGCGATCGGGAAGGGCAAGGTGATTGTCAATTTCGATGACCCGCCCGAAGCCCCGGCACAGCGGACAAGCCCCCACCGGATGGTTGAAGGAGAAAAGAGCGGGAGTGGGTTGGTGAAAGTCCCGGTGATCCCGGGCGCAGTGATACCGGCTGGAGTAAAGTTGATGTTTTTGCGGCTTTTCCGTGAGGGCCACGGCGGCGGTTCCCTGTCCGAAACGGAGGCAGGCGGTGAGCGCCTCGGAAAGGCGGGAACGGTTCTGAGGAGAAAGGGTAATCCGGTCCTGGATCACCGGGAGGAGAAGTTTTTCCTCCGGCGCGTGCCGAAGAGCGTGGGTGAGTTTTTCCAGTCCTTCCACCTCGTCCAGTCGTACCGGCTTTCCCTCAAGGAAAACGCGACGAAATCCCTGCCTTGCGATGAAGGCGGCGGCCTCATCGGCGGGAGTTTTTTTGGGGAAGGGTACACGGAAGAGCAGCCACGCCTCCTGTCCGGGGAACTTTTTGAGGAGGTCCTGCTGGATGGAATGGGGGGTCCAAGGGCGGACCGATTCGCCGCAATCAGGGCAGTTCAATTCCGCGAGTCGAGGAAAGAGAAGCTTCAGGTAATCGGCGATCTCGGTGACCGTGCCGACGGTACTGCGGGAGGAGCGAACGGGATTGGCCTGGCCGAGGGCGATGGCCGGGGGGATGCCCTCGATCCGATCCACGCGGGGGCGATCCATGCGCTCGAGAAATTGGCGGGTGTAGGGGCTGAAGGTCTCGGCGTAGCGGCGTTGGCCCTCCGCATAGAGGGTGTCGAAGGCGAGCGAGGATTTTCCCGATCCGGAGGGGCCGGTCAGGACGTGGAACCGCCCGAGGGGCAGGTCAAAGGACAGGTTCTGCAGGTTGTTTTGTCGGGCGCCTTCGATACGGATATTTCCGGAGACGCTCATGGGCCGGGAAGGTTAGCCCCTTCCGGGGTGGAGAACAAATGACGGAGTTGGTTTCGTGGTAAACATTCTGCATGATGCGAAGGTGCAGGATCGTTTTCACCGATTACTTCACCGGATCCGACTCAGTCCGGAACACCTCCAATACGGCAAGGTGGGGAAGTGGCTGGGAAAGCACGGGGTGAATCCGGATTTGTGGTCGTTCCACCGTGGGCCGGTGGCGAGAGGTTTCGTTGCCGGAATCCTGGCCGGAACCAGCCCGTTTCTTGGCCTTCACCACGTGTTGGCCCTGGTCTTGGCGGTGGGCCTTCGTGCGAATGTGCCCACGGCCCTCGTGGTGCAGTTCGCCAACAATCCCTTCACCATCCCGGTGTATTACGCCTTCGCCTACCGGGTGGGGGAAAAAATCCTGGATCGTCCGATCCGTTACGAGGGCGGGGTGGAACATTCCATGAAGCTTTTGGCGGAGACGGAGGGGATTCGCCCGAAACTGAGGCTGCTGGCGGAAAACCTCGCTCACGCCGCCATTCCCCTGACCCTTGGGTGCACGGCCATCGGGTTGGTGGCCTCGGCAGGAGCGTATGGTCTGATTTATTGGATCTGGCCGCCTCCTCACCCTCTACCCACCCCGAAACCGCGTGCAAAAAAAGGCCCGGAAAAGGAAAAGCACCGGTCTTGACGATGCCAAGGCTTCAATCTTGAATCTATCCAATGCGTAAAGTCCTCATCTTCTTTGGTTTGTGGAATCTCCTGATCCCAGCCTTGCCAGCGCAGGACAAACAGGAAGTTCCTAATTTTCGGCCTGCCAAGGTGGATCCGACCACCAATGTGGTGGCTCCCGGCGCTTCGCAGGAGAGACCTCCAGACGGCATGAGTTCTGATTTACCCGTGGCGCTGGATCAGAGCGTGAGTCTCAACAAGATCTACACCTTCCTCAACGACCGGAAACAGAAGCCCACCGGCAACCCCATGCTGGATTATGAGAAAAAATATTGGAACCATGGGGCCATTCAGCAGAAAGAGATCGAGGGCAGGCAGGGAAACATTTTTGTGGTCAATTGGCAAAACGACGGGACCCCTGGGGACTTCACCGTCCGCTTGGACTACCGGCAGGCCAATACCCGCGAAAGGGTCATGACCAAAACGCAGGAGTACAAAAATTTTGGCGGTTATGAAAAAACGGTCATCCAAGTGGCCGGAGACGATTACATCCGCGGGGGCGTGGTCAACTCCTGGAGAATTTCGATCGTGCGCGACGGCAAAATCGTGGCGCAGGAGAAGTCCTTTATCTGGTGACCGGGCGGGTGGTTGTTTTTCTTCGGAAAAATCTTAGCCTTTGGCAATGCCCCTGACCTTCGAAAGCCCCGAAGCAAGGCTCTCCGAGGAGATGGAGCGAGAGCACGAAATCCGGAACCTCAAGGAAACCGTCGGAGCCCTGCGGGAAGCCCTGGAAAAACAGAAAGCCGGGACCGCCTCCGAGGTCGCCCAAGCCGTGGCCGAGGCCCATAGCGAAATCCGAGACCTCAAGGCCACGGTGGCCGAAATGCGCATCGAGTTGGAGCGTCGGAAAGCCGCTGGGGAAGAGGCGGTGCAGAAGGTAATGGCGCAGTCGGCCGAGGAGGCCAGACAGGCAAAGGGTTCGGTCCAAGCCCTCCGCGACCAACTGGAAACCGAGCGGGCCAAGCACGCCGAGGCGGAGCAGTTGCAGAAGCGAACCCATCGCGACCAGACCGCGGAGCTGGAGCGAACCATCCAGACCCTTCGGGCGGAGTTGGAGGCGAAACGTGGCCAAAAGTAAGAGCCCGGTGGACAGCCTTTCCCTGGCAGAAGCCAAAATCCTGCTGCAGGTCGCCCGCAAGGTGGCGGATGGGCGGACTTTGGATGAGCAGTTGGAGACTTTGGTGGCCCTGGTCACCGAGGCCACCGGCGCGGATCGCGGAACCCTGTTCGTGAATGATCCATCCACCCAGGAGTTGTACAGCCGCGTCACGGTGGGCGGGCTCAAGCGGGAAATCCGGATTCTCAACACCAGCGGCATCGCGGGGAAAGTCTTCCAGTCAGGGAAAGGCGTGGTGGTTCGGGATGTTTACAAGGACGAATCGTTCAACAAGGCAGTGGACGAACAAACCGGCTACCGGACCAAGACCATCGCTTGTGCCCCCATCCGGACGGTTCGGGGGGAGATCATCGGGGTGGTGGAAGTTCTGAACCGCAAGGGGGGCAAAGATGCCCATTTTAACCTCAAGGATTTAAAGCTGCTGGAAGCGATGGCCATGCAAGCCTCCGTTTCCCTGCAACGGAGCCTGCTGGTGGAATTGGCCGAAAAGGAAAAGGCCAAGGAAGCCGAATTCCTCAGCGTGGTCTCGGAAATCTCCGGGGAAATCAAACTGGGCAGTCTGTTGGCCAAGATCATTGGCACCATCACGCGGTTGCTCCATGCCGAGCGCTCCACCCTGTTCATCAATGATGAAAAGACCAATGAGCTCTACACCGAGGTGGGAGAGGGTTTGGGAGCCACCCAAATCCGGTTCCCCAACCACATGGGCATTGCGGGGACGGTTTATACCAGTGGCCAGACGGTCAACATCCAGCACGCGTATGCGGATCTGCGTTTTAATCCGGGTTTTGACAAAAAGACGGGATTTTTCACCCGGTCGATCCTTTGCACCCCGGTCATCAACAAGGCCGGGAAGGTGATCGGTGCCACCCAGGTGCTCAACAAACGTGGCGGTGCCTTCACCCAGGAAGACGAGGCCAAGCTCAAGGCCTTTACCGCCCAGGTCTCGGTGGCCTTGGAGAACGCCAAGCTCTTCGACGACGTGCAGAACATGAAGAACTACGCCGAATCCATGCTGGAGAGCATGTCGAATGCCGTGGTGACCCTCAACGAGGAGGGAGTCATCCAGACCTGCAACAAGGCGGGATATAAAATTCTCAAGACCAACGCGAAAGAGATCCTGAAAAAGAAGGCCGGCGAGTTCTTCACCGGGAAAAACGCCTGGATTGAGGAGAAAATCCGCACCACCGCCGAATCCAAAGAAGCTGCCTTGGTGATGGATGCGGAGATGGAGTGGGGCGGGGAGAAGGCTTCGGCCAACGTCAGCGTGTTACCGCTCATCAGCGTCAAGGACAAGCCGCTTGGGTCCCTGCTGATGATCGAGGATATCAGCGATGAAAAGCGGATGAAGGGAACGATGGCCCGCTACATGGACCCGGCCATTGCCGACCAGTTGATGGCCTCCGGGAAGGATGCGTTGGGTGGCAACATCAGCGAGGCATCCGTCCTGTTCTCCGATGTGCGCAGTTTCACCACCCTCACGGAAAGCCTGGGAGCGCAAGGAACCGTCGGTCTCCTCAATGAATATTTCACCCTGATGGTGGACTGCCTCCAGAAAGAGGGGGGCATGTTGGACAAGTTCATCGGGGACGCGATCATGGCCGTTTTCGGGTTGCCGTTGCCGCGGGAAGACGACGCCGACCGATCCGTCCGGGCAGGGATCGGCATGCTGCAGGAATTGGACCGCTTCAATGCCGCCCGCAAACAACGCGGGATGATGGCCATCGACATGGGATTGGGGATCAACACCGACGAGATTGTCAGCGGAAATATCGGCTCACCCAAGCGGATGAACTACACGGTGATCGGGGATGGGGTGAATCTGGCGGCCCGATTGGAAACGGCCTGCAAACAGTACGGAGCCAAGATGCTGGTCAGCGATGCCACAGTCAAAAAACTCAAGGGCACCTACCGGATGCGGGAGGCCGACCGGGTGATCGTGAAGGGGAAGACCGAACCGGTGGTGATCTACGAATGCCTCGATTACCACACCGACGCGACCTTCCCGAATCCCATGGAGGTCATCAACCACTTCAAGGACGGGCTGGGCAAATACCGGAAACAGGATTGGGACAAAGCCAAGGCAGCTTTCGCCGAAGCCCTCAAAGCGCACCCCGGGGACAAGCTCAGCAAGATTTACACCGAACGTTGCGATTACTTCCAAAAGAACTCCCCCGGGGAGAAGTGGGACGGGGTTTGGGTGATGAAGGAAAAATAGGAGGGGTGAAGGCGAACGGAAACATGGAAGCTGCTTAAACTTCACCGCCTGAATTCCTAGAAAACCCAATCCCAGCCTCCCCGGGACAGCGGGTGGACGGCTAGGAAGTTTTTGTTACCATCCCCAATTCGGGGGTCGTTAGCTCAATGGTAGAGCTGCTGGCTTTTAACCAGTAGGTTGTAGGTTCGAATCCTACACGACCCAGAGACCCCATGAATTTCCAAATCGAGATCGCCGGTTTGCTGGAAAGAATCCGCCGGGGAGAAAAACACAATGTCCTGCTGGGTGTGACCGGCTCGGGCAAGACCTTTACGGTGGCCAACGTCATCCAACAGGTTGGCCTCCCCACCCTGGTGATGAGCCACAACAAGACGCTGGCCGCCCAGCTGTACAGCGAGCTGAAATCCTTCTTTCCGCACAACGCGGTGGAGTACTTCGTCAGTTATTTCGACTACTACCAGCCCGAGGCCTACATCCCGCGGACCGACACCTACATCGAAAAAGATTCCTCCATCAACGAGGAGATCGAACGGCTTCGCCTGTCCGCCACCACCAGCCTACTGACCCGCAAGGATGTGATCGTGGTTTCCAGCGTTTCCTGCATTTACGGGTTGGGATCCCCTGAGGACTACGAGCGGATGATTCTGGCATTGGAGCCGGGACAAAAGATCACCCGGGACGAGTTGCTCGCCCGGCTGGTGGAGATCCAGTACGAGCGGAACGACGCGGCTCCGGAGCGGGGTCAGTTCCGGGTGCGGGGCGACGCCATCGAGATTCTTCTCGCCCATGAAGATGTGGCCATCCGGGTTGAGCTGCTGGGAGAGGTCGTGGACCGGTTGACCCGATTTGACCCGATCTCCGGCGAGGAGTTCGGCAAGCCTTTACGGGAGATTCTCACTCCGGCCAAGCATTACGTAACCCCGGGGGACAAGATGAAGCGGGCCCTCACGGCGATCCGGACAGAGCTTTCCGAGCGGGTCGCCGAGTTCGAGCTGGCGGGAAAGCTGCTCGAGGCCCAACGCCTGAAAATGCGGACGGAGTATGATCTCGATTTGATGGAGGAGATGGGGACCTGCAGCGGGATTGAGAACTACAGCCGCCATCTGACCGGCCGGGCCCCCGGGGAACGACCGAACACGTTGTTGGATTTCTTTCCAAAGGAGTTTTTAACCGTCCTGGATGAGAGTCATGCCACCGTACCCCAAATCGGGGGAATGTACGCCGGGGACCGGAGCCGGAAGACCGTGCTGGTGGAGCATGGGTTTCGCTTGCCCTCCGCGCTGGATAATCGGCCGTTGAAGTTTGAGGAGTTTCAGGAAAAGGTCGGGCAGGTCATTTACGTTTCGGCCACCCCGGCGAGCTACGAGTTGAACAAGGCCCGGGGACAGGTGGTCGAGCAGGTGGTTCGGCCGACCGGCCTTCTGGATCCTCCTGTCAAAGTCCGACCCCTGAAGGGACAGGTGGATGAGACGATCGCGATGTGCCGGGAGCGGATCGCGCGGCAGGAGAGGGTATTGGTGACCACGCTGACTCGTCGAACGGCCGAGGATTTGGCTGAATACCTCAAGGAGGCCGGACTGAAGGCGCGGTATTTGCATGCCGAGGTGGATGCGATTGAGCGGGTGGAAATCTTGCGGGAGTTGCGGGCAGGGGAGATTGATATTCTGGTGGGGATTAACCTGCTGCGGGAGGGTTTGGATCTGCCTGAGGTTTCTCTGGTCTGTATTCTGGATGCGGACAAGGAAGGGTATCTGCGCTCCGAAACTTCCCTGATCCAGACGGCTGGCCGGGCGGCCCGGCATTTGAACGGCGGGGTGGTACTGTTTGCCGACCGGGAAACGAAATCAATTCAGGCCCTGATCCGGGAGACGGAGCGTCGCCGAACCAAACAGCAGGCCTATAACCGGGAACATAACCTGGTTCCACGGTCGGTGGTCCGGGGAGTGCAGGAGAGTCTACAGACGATAGTCCGTGCCGGGCGGGGGGTGGAGTCGAAGGTGATCGGGAGCGAAGCCCAGGCCGACGCGCAGGAGGTGTTGCGGGAATTGGAGCAGGAAATGTGGGAGGCCTCGGAAAAACTGGAGTATGAGCGGGCCGCGCTGCTGCGGGACCAGATTGAGGAGTGGAAGAAGATGCATGGGCTCGAAGGGGCAAAACCGGCGGGGAGAACGATGCGACCACAACGAAAACAGCCGGCATTTCAGAAGCGGAGGGTTGGAATTCGGTAGGCCAGCGTCGATGCCCGTGCCATGGCAGCCTCTTCGGGGCTACCCTACCCAGACTGGAATCAGGGAGGGTAGGCGGGTAGGCTTGGAAGATATGGATTCCTGGAAAATTGGGGATCGGACGTTTCAATCCCGTTTGCTGGTAGGGACGGGGAAGTTCCCTTCCGTTTCGGCGATGCAGTCGGCTCTGGAGGCCAGCGGGACGGAAATCGTCACGGTCGCTCTGCGCCGGGTGGACCTGACCGGCCAAAAGGATCCACAGGCGGACATGCTGGAGGAGATCGACCAGGACAAATACCTGGTTCTGGCCAACACCAGTGGGGCGATGAACGCGGAGGAGGCGGTACGGTTGGCGAGACTGGCCGTAGCGGCTGGGCTTCCCAAATGGGTGAAACTGGAGATCCATCCCGATCCTCGGTATCTGCTGCCGGATCCGATTGAGACGCTTAAGGCCACCGAGGTTCTGGCCAAGGAAGGGTTCACGATTTTGCCCTACATCAATGCCGATCCGGTGCTGGCGAAGCGGCTGGAAGAGGCTGGGGCGGCCACGGTGATGCCGTTGGGCGCACCGATCGGATCGAACCGGGGGCTCGAGACCCGGGCGCAGATTGAGATCATCATCGAGCAGGCCCGGGTGCCGGTGATTGTGGATGCGGGGCTGGGCGCGCCTTCCCACGCCGCGGCCGCGCTGGAGATGGGTGCGGATGCGGTCTTGATCAACACGGCGATCGCGGTGGCGGAGGACCCACCAGAGATGGCAAAGGCATTTCGTTTTGGCGTGGAGGCCGGCCGGATGGCCTATCAGGCAGGGTTGAGCCCGGCCCGGCGGGAGGCCTCGGCGACCAGTCCGTTGACCGGATTTTTGGACGAATGAGCGGAAGGCCGGGGAGCGCCCTGGAGGGCTTGCCGTTTGAGCGGACGGCCCAAGTGGCAAGGTTTGAGGATCTGATGTTCGGATCGATATCTTTCCAACGAATGCGTCAACACCTGTCAGTATTGCGGTTTTTCCAAGGACAATCCGATCCGGCGAGTCACCTTGAGGCCGGAGGAGGTGGAAGTGGAGGCAAAGCATCTGGCGGGATCGGGTTTTCGCAGCGTCCTGCTGGTGAGCGGGGAACATCCTCGCGAGGTGCCGGTTTCCTACATCGCGGAATGTGTCCGGAGGGCGGTGCCGGTGTTTCCCTCGGTGGCGATCGAGGTGGCTCCGCTGGAGGTGGAGGAGTATCGGCAAGTGGTGGAGGCGGGTGCGGAAGGCTTGGTTCTCTATCAGGAGAGCTATGACCGGGCGGCCTACGCGGAGATGCATGTTTCCGGGCCG
This sequence comes from Verrucomicrobiota bacterium, assembly GCA_010025475.1. Classification (GTDB taxonomy): domain Bacteria; phylum Verrucomicrobiota; class Verrucomicrobiia; order Methylacidiphilales; family Verrucolacustridaceae; genus Verrucolacustris. The sequence goes on along the minus strand of RGTE01000003.1, from coordinate 1,678 downwards.
AAGCGAAAATTTGATGAGCGGCTGGAGGGTCCGGAGCGCGGGCATGCAGCCGGGTTCCGGAGAATCGGCGTGGGGGTGTTGATTGGATTGGCCGACTGGAGAAAGGAGCTGGTGGCGTTGGCCGGGCATATTTCCCATCTGATGAAGGTATGTTGGAGGTCGCAGATCACCTTGGCGTTACCCCGTTTGCGACCGGCGGCGGGGGGCTTCCAGCCGCGGGTGGCCATGTCTGACCGGGATTTTGTGCGGGCGGTCTGTGCTTTCCGGGTAGCCTTTCCGCATGCGGGGATCGTGCTTTCCACGCGGGAACCTGAAAAGCTGCGGAACGGGTTGATGGGGCTCGGGGTGACGATGATGAGCGCAGGATCTGAAACCGAACCGGGCGGATACACAGGGGTGGGAAAGGAGAGACTCCATCGGACGGTGAGGGGCCGGGAAGTGGCTTTGGAGGCTGGGGAATGGGAGCGGGCGGCGGCGACCGAGCAGTTTGAAATCTCCGATGAGAGAAGCGCGGAAGAGTTGAGCCTTACCTTGCGGCAAAAGGGGCTGGATCCAGTCTGGAAGGATTGGGATCGGGCCCTGACCGCCTGATCCATGGCCAACAAAGTCACCATTTTCGCCAACGGCAGGGCTCGGCAGGTGGATCCGGAGAAAACGATTGCGGCGATGATCCAGGACCTGAGGCTAACCCCGGCGGCCGTGTTGGTGGAGCGGAACGGGCGGGCTTTGCTGCGGCAAGAGTGGGAGAAGGAAAAAGTGGAGCATGGGGATCGGTTGGAGTTTGTGAAGGTCGTTGCGGGGGGATGAGGATTTCGAATCGGGTGGGAAGGTTGTCCCCCAACGCCCGAATTGAGTTGGCCCGCGGGCCGTTAGGGACAACGGCCCTTGCCAAGCCTGGATACGAGAAAAATGGTGACTAGCGGAGGTCACAGCTTGGCCAGACGTTTTGGACATCGTCGTGGTTTTCCAAATCTTCGATCAACGCGACAACCTTGGCGGAAGTTTCGGTATCGGGAGCAGGGGCGGGATTTTCCGGTTCGTAAATAAAACGACTGGCGGCGGGAACGAGGTTCTTGGCCCGGAGGGCCTTGTCGACGGCGTCGAACCGGTCGGGGGGGCAGACGACCTCGGTGGAGTTGTCGCCGGCCGGGCGGACATCGTCGGCCCCGGCATCCAGGGTGGCTTCGAGGGCGGCATCGGGGTTGGCGTTCTCAAGGAGAAAGACTCCCTTGCGGCGAAACATCCAGGCGACGGAGTTGGCGCCGCCGAGGTTGCCCCCGTGTTTGGTGAAAAGATGTCGAATCTCAGCAGCTGTGCGGTTCTTATTGTCCGTCTGGGTTTCAACCATAAGGGCAACACCGCCGGGACCGTACCCTTCATAGGTGATCTCCTCAATGGAGCCACCACCTTCCAATTCCCCAGTGCCCTTCTTGATGGCACGGTCGATGTTGTCGACGGGCATGGACTCGGCCCGGGCGGCGGCGATGGCGGTGCGGAGGCGGGGATTGAAATTGGGGTCGCCGCCGGAGAGGCGGGTGGCGACAGTGATCTCCTTGGCCAACTTGGAGAAAAGAGCCCCTCGTTTGACGTCGGTGGCGCCCTTCGCGCGTTTGACTTTCGACCAATGACTGTGACCGGCCATGGTTCCACTTTGGGGAAACAAGGGGGAAGGTGTCGA
>RGTE01000200.1 GCA_010025475.1 Verrucomicrobiota bacterium | reverse complement strand
TCGAAATTCGAATTTCGAAATTCGAAATGGGCGGCCATCCAAAAAGGTGGGTCGTGAAATACGATTTTGTCATCGTGGGGGGAGGAATCGTAGGTCTCGCCACCGCCCTGCGGATCCTAGAGGCAAAGCCGGGCGCAAAACTTCTTCTTCTGGAAAAGGAACGTGCGCTCGGCCGACACCAGACGGGCCACAACAGCGGGGTGCTACATGCGGGCCTTTATTATAAACCGGGGTCGCTCAAGGCGAAGTTGGCGGTCGTGGGACTTAGGCAGATGGTCGAATTCTGCCAGAAGCACAAGGTGGCGCATGAGCAGTGCGGTAAGATCGTGGTGGCCACGGAACAAGAGGAACTGCCGAGGTTGGAGAAACTTTTGGAGCGGGGCACGGCCAACGGCTTGAAGGGGCTCCGCAAACTGGGGCCGGATCAGATCCGGGAGATCGAACCCCATGCGGCCGGTCTGGCGGCGATCCACGTTCCGGAAGAGGGAATTGTGGATTACGGGTCGGTGGTGGAGGCGATGGCCGTGGAAATTCGAAGGCTCGGTGGTGAGATCAGGACGGGTGAACCGGTGGAAAGCTTAAAAGGGGCAAGCGGGATTTGGAGAGCTCAAACCCTTAATAGCACTTATGAAGCCAGGCAGATGGTGGTGTGTGCGGGCCTGCATTCCGACAGGATGGTATTGCGATCAGGAATGGAGCCATCCGCCAAGATCATGCCTTTCCGGGGCGAGTACTATATGATCCGCAAAGAGAGGCAGTCCCTGGTCAGGAATCTGATCTACCCCGTGCCGGATCCGCAATTGCCTTTCCTCGGCGTCCACTTCACCCGGATGATTCAAGGTGGCGTGGAGGCGGGACCCAACGCGGTTCTGGCTTTGGCCCGAGAGGGTTACACCTGGGGCGACATTAACCTGCGGGATCTGGCAGAAAGCCTCTTTTTCACGGGCCTTTGGAAGTTCATTCTGAGGTATCCGTCCATCTGCAGTTACGAGATCTGGAGGTCGATCAGCCGGAAAGAGTTCTGCCGTTCCCTGCAGAAACTTGTTCCGGAAATCCAGGAGGACGACTTAGAACCCGGTTCCGCAGGAGTTCGCGCCCAGGCGATGTCAACCGATGGGGCGCTGGTGGAGGATTTTTCCTTTGTGGAGGCCCCGGGGATCCTGCATGTCGTAAACGCCCCCAGCCCGGCCGCGACGGCCTCCCTCGCCATCGGACAAGAGATCGTGAAGAGACTGGGGCTTAATTCTTGCGATTAGCTTATTTCGGATTTGGAAATTCGAATTTCGAAATCCCAAATCCGAAATCCATCAAACTTCCGGTGGAAGCCGGCCTTCGGCGATGGCGCGGCGGCGGTTGATGGGGAACTGCAAGGAAAAGGCCTCCGCCTCCTCCAGCCAGCGTAGTTTTTCAATCAAAGTCATGCTCATGCCGTTTTGAAGCATGGTCCGTTCCGCTCCCTCGAAATTCGCGTCTTTTCAAGCCGGATGGTTGTCGAACTCCTCCTTGGTCATTTGAGACGCCCGATCTTTTCAGCACGGGATGCCCGCGCCTTTTGCTTCCAGACAAATAGGGTGGCCTCATCCAACCAGGCGAGGCGCTGGGCCGGGCTCATGCGGTCAAATTCCGTGTGGCCGTCGTAATCCTCCGGCCGCGAACGGCGGACCGCTTCCAAGGCCTGTTCCTGAACCCTGTCTTTCATGCTTTTTTGATTTTTGCCTCAAGGACCGTGATGTCCAGCAGGTCCTTGGAGCGCTGTGGCCGTATTCCTTTTTTCAATTCCAGAAGCTTGGCTGGCGAAAGAATCTTCAGCTTGATATCTCCAAGCTCCATCCACTGGGCATGCGACTTGAATGACTCATAGGAGAGTTCGGGTCGAAGGAAGACATCCAACTGCAGACTAGGATCATCCGGGTGAACAAAGGTGAACACCAAGGCCTGTTTTTCCTCCACCATGGCCTGCCGCACCTTGGGATCGATCAGGGTTTCCGGACGAACCGGAGCCCTGGGCAAAAGCCCCATCTTATTCATCACGCCAATCAGACGATCCCAGTTGGCGGAATCCATATGGATGGCCACATCGACGTCCATGGTGACCCGCTCGACTCCATGAAGAACACAGGCCACCCCGCCGCCGAGAATAAAATCCACCCCACCCGCAACCAACTCTTTGAG
>RGTE01000199.1 GCA_010025475.1 Verrucomicrobiota bacterium | reverse complement strand
GAAGTCACCCTGTGATTCCCGCCCCCACCTCCCGCGAGCAGTCTCATCTGCTGCGCCTGCCCAACTGGCTGGGCGATCTCATCCTCTCCATCCCTGCCGTTCGTCTTTACCAATCTTGGCTCAACGACCGTGCCCGCTTGGTGGTGGCCGGCCCTGCCTCCCTGGCACCGCTCGCCCCGATTCTTCTGCCAGGCCTGGATTATCTTTCCGTGCCCCCCTGGCCTTTGGCTATGAGGTCGGGACTGAAAAAGCGGGACGTGGTTTCTGCTGTGGCGTTCCCCCATTCGCTTCGCGTCGCCCTGGAGATTCTCTCCGTCCCCTACCGGGCCGGTTTTGAGAGGAATTTTCGCAACGCACTTTTCACGGAAAACCGCCCCCGCCGCACCTCTCCTTACGCCTTTGTTCATGTGGCCGACCAGTACCTCGGCCTCCTCGAGGATCTGGGCCTTCCCAAAGGCAAAAAAGAGCTGCCTCGCCCCCCTTCGCTGCCCAAACCGACCGATGCTCCAGCCAAACCCTACCTCGCCGTGTTTCCGGGGGCAGCCTACGGGCCGGCCAAACGATGGGATCCATCCTCCTTCGCTTCCGTGGTTCGTGACCTTGTCAAAGAGCACTCCCTCGAGCCCATTCTGATGGGTGGCCCGGGTGACACGGAATCCTGCCACGCCGTCACCGAGGCTTACGGCTCGGAAATCCGCGATCTCTCCGGCACAACCTCCACCCTCGATCTCGCCCACTGGATCGCCCACGCCCGTTTCGTTCTCTGCCACGACAGCGGACCAATGCACCTCGCCGCCTTCCTGCGCCGACCCGGGGTCGCCATCTTTGGCTCCACGGAGCCGGCCTGGACCGGCCCCCTAGGTGATACCGTCACCGTGGTTCGCCACAAGGTCTCTTGCAGTCCCTGCTTCCTGAAGGTTTGCCCCCTCGACCGGCGCTGCATGACCCGTCTCACTCCGGAGGAGGTTCTGACCGCCTGCCGGCACCGGCTATCCCACCCATGAGCACCAAGGGTACCTCCCGCGTCATGCTGGCGATCGGGGCTTCCCGCATCCTGGGCCTTGTCCGCGAGGTTCTTCTCAACACCGTTCTCGGTGCCGGCAAGGAGCTCGACGCCCTGATCGCCGCCTTCCGTATCCCCAACCTCTTGAGGGATCTCTTTGCCGAGGGAGCTCTTTCCACCGCTTTCGTCACCACTTTTTCCCAAAAGCTCGCCAAAGAGGGCAAATCCGCCGCCTACCGTCTCGCCAACAACGTCAACACCCTCCTCTTCATCGTTCTCACGGCCATCGTCGGGGTCGGCATTCTCGAAGCCGACTTTCTCGTTCACTTCTTCAATCCCGGCTTTGCCGTCATTCCCGGCAAAGCCGAGCTGACCGTGGAGCTGACCCGGATTCTCTTTCCTTTCATCCTCTTTCTCTCCCTGGCTGCCGTGTACATGGGACTTCTCAACAGTCTTCATCACTTTGGCCTGCCGGCTTTTGCTTCCGCGGTTTTCAATTTTGTCTCGATCGGCTTGGGACTGCTGGTGGCGTGGTGGCTCGATCCCCATTTCGGTCCAAAATCCGTGTACGGCTTTTCCATCGGTGTTCTGGTGGGCGGCCTGGCTCAATGGCTCGTGGATCCGGGCCTCAAACAGGTTCTTCGTTTGCTGGGACCCGCCTCGATCGGTGCCGCCGCCATCCAGATCAACGTTCTGGTCAATGGCTACTTCGCCTCCTATCTGGAAAACGGCTCCGTCACCTGCCTGAACAACGCTTTCCGACTGATCCAGTTGCCCATCGGACTCTTTGGCGTGGCCGTGGCCACCGTCACCCTTCCCCATCTCGCCCGCCACGCCGCCCTGGAGGACAAGAAGGCGCTGCACGATCGATTGCTGGTGGGTGTCCGCCAAACCCTCTTTCTCACCCTGCCGGCCGCCATCGGCCTTTTCATCCTGGCCGAGCCCGTCATCGCCTCCATTTACCAGTACGGCCGCTTCACCGCGGTCGACACCGCCCGCACGGCCCTCGCGCTCAAGGGCTATGCCTTGGGTCTGGTTTCCTATTCCTGCATCAAGGTGGTCGGACCGGCTTTCTCGGCGATCGACAAACCGGGGATTCCCCTGCGGGTGAGTCTTACGGGAATTTTTTTAAATGCCGGGATGAACTACCTGCTCATTCGCGTCTTCAACCTC
>RGTE01000198.1 GCA_010025475.1 Verrucomicrobiota bacterium | reverse complement strand
GGCGAGAGACTCAGGGAGGAGGAATAGGTTCCCGATCCGCTCAGGCTGCCCTCATAACCCCCCGGCATCGCCAGACCAAGGTTGGAACTGAGATTGGATGCGGAGACCGTGTAAGTGAGAGCTGCTGAGGGGACACCCGCCGAAGTTGACCATCCGGACAGGCTGTTGGTGCTTAAGGTCAAGGCCGGCGGCGGAAGGGAAACGGTCCCGGTTAATCCTACACTCTGATTGGTGATTCCTCCACCGTTGTGCACAACAGAGCCGTTGAGACCACCCACCGTGTTGGTGGCGGAGATGCGGGCATAAATCTGGTTGGTAGCCAGAATTCCAGCCACAGGGACCAAGGTAAGATTGGTGCCGTACCCAGATCCATTGGTCAGGCTGATTTCAAATCCCCCGGACACACTTAAGGTGAGATTATTTGTCAGGTTGGATCCGGAGACGGTGTAACTTTGATTGGTGGACGGGTTTCCGGCGAAGGCTGTGAATCCGCCCAAATTGGTCGTTGAAAGATTCAGGCTAGCCGGAGGGGAGGTTACTGTTCCCGATAAGGATAGAACCTGGTTGGTGGCCCCGGAACTGGCATGCTGGATGGAGCCACCAAGGTTGGAAGAGGGCGCAGCCGAACCGGCAATTCGTACATAAACTGCCGTGGATGAAACCGAACCGGAGGACGGAACCAAAGTCAGGTTGTTGGTGAATGAGGCCCCATTGGTCAGGCTGATTTCGTATCCGGAGGATGCAGTCAGCGTAAGATTGTTGGTCAGGGAGACGGCCGAGACCGAGTAGTTTTGCGACTGGGACGGGGTTCCATTGGTGGAACTAAATCCGGAGAGGCTGTTCGTGGAAAGAAGAATGGTGGGCGGCAAACTGGTCACGGTAAAATCTGCGGTGGAGGCCGCCAGACCCACCGTGGTTTGCACTGTGATCGCCCCCGCAGACGCTCCTGCGGGGACCGTGGCACTAATCTGGGTTCCACCTCCGGAGACGCTGGCCACCGCGGAAATGCCATTAAATTTGACCACCGGGGCGCTAGAACCAAAGTTGACCCCGGAAAGGGTTACCGTGGTTCCGGGAGAGCCTGAGGATGGGGAAAAAGAGTTGATGTAGGGCAAAGCTGGGACCGTTTGACCATGAACGATCTGCTTGAGGTAAGTAGCCACGCCACGGGGGAGATCCGTAAGGAAAGTAAAACCGGTGTCCGCCTCAAGCTGGGCGATCGAGGTAACGTATAGATTCCAGTTGTTTACCACCGAACTATCATTGGGGGTTTTGATGGCGATGACTGTGGAGTTGGTGAAAACCCGGGTACCGATCGGGTTGGTGCCGGCCGAAGCCACCACCACAATTTTCCAAACAGAACCGGGAATTTTCATAGGGTTGACCGTCAGGGTGGCTCCGGAAAAGTCTGCTGGACCACAGATGTTCAGGACCTCGGCTCCGCCCGAGGCCAGGGTGCGGGCGTATCCCTCAAAAGTGGCCCAGACTCCAGTGTTATTGGCCCCATACTGCGGAATCATGTTACTCATAAGGAAAGTGGCATCATTATCAGCGACCGAGGCGGTGCGGTCTGCGGAAGGGCACATGTGCCCCCGCTGGTAAGGATTATCAAAACTGGCGTTGCCCACTTGGTAAAAACCGGCAGGCAGACTCGTGTCCGCGGCAAAACTGTTCTGACGTCCAGAGCTACCACTATCACTGCTAACGTAACTCCAGCTTACCCAGTTGGCTTGGTGGGTGGTGTCGTTGTAGTCCATCGCATATTGGACGCGTTGGATCAGATAGTTGCTGTGGTTGGAAGAATCCACCGTGGCCCCGGTGGGATTGCCCAACTGCATCTGATACTCGACCCCCAATCGGGCCAAAACCAAGTGGTCGCTCGCAAAAAGCAAAAAAATCAAAACTAGGGCCGCAGGTGAAATGTGCCTTGGCACAAAACCCAGCGTCTCCATGCGGAGGAGGAAACTCCGGATTGGGTGCATCTGTTTAAAAACTAGCACATACAGTGAATTTTGCCGGGATTTTTTTAGTGTTTAAGAAGCTGACTAGCAATGCTTTGAAGCATCAAGGACCAAAATTTTAGGGTCGAACCTCAACCCCATTATCTAAGTTTATAGCTTTTGGGCTAGGGAAAGCGCGTAATCCCGGTTCATCCGGGCGATCCAATCGGCAGAAATCTCCTTGGGACAA
>RGTE01000197.1 GCA_010025475.1 Verrucomicrobiota bacterium | reverse complement strand
AGATGTGTATAAGAGACAGGTCCGGACGACGGGGCTTTCCACTCCCCTGGCTGCTCGGAGGCAAAAAGGGCCCGGAAGAGGGGCAGGTAGCACAGCCAGTCCAGTAAAAAGAGAAACGCGGCGGCCTGAAGAAACAGATCCCAGCCTGGGGTGGTTGCAAACTGGTTCATCGGTGAGGTTCCGGCTTTGGCTGCCGATGGGAAGACTAGGCGGAAGGATTACGGGACAACAGGCTGAGTTTCGGGCCACCATTCCGGCTCCGGCGTGATCCGCCCGGTGCCGGGCCGGGCCGCCAGGATCCTGGGACGGCCGGAAGAATCCTTTCCGATACGATCAAGGGCGGCCCAACGGACCACGTTGAGATACAGAATACGGATTAGGGGAAACATTTTTTGGCCCATGCTTTCCCGGGTTTCCCCTTCCGCCACCGGGTGGACGCACTGGGCCAAAGCCGGCCCATCATCCACCAGGGCAGTGACCCCATGGATCGTGGCTCCTACAAAAGGAACACCCCGTTCCAAGGCCCGTTCCAGGGCCCGCATGCCGGGAAACGCCGGCAGGAGGGAGAGATGGAGGTTGAGGAAGCGCTCGGGAAAAAGATTTAGAATCCCTTCGTCCAAGATCCGGTCAAAGGTCAAAAAAATCCAATCAGCGACCTGCGACTTGAGTAATTCAAAGATTTGCCCCTGAACCTCGGACCGGGATCCGGATTTCAAACGGAAACAAGGGACCCCCAATCGACGCGCCTCAATCTCCGGCTCTTTCCCCGCGAGGACGTCGAGAATCAAAAAGCTTGGGGCAAACCCCAGCGAGAGGTGCTGCCGGATAGCCTCAAGGGCCAACCGCCCTTGGCCAGAAACCATGAAACCAATCCTGCAAACCCCTGACCTCACGCCTGGATGTCGCGGGCTGCGGGAGGAGTGTAAACCTCCACCTCGGCCCCCAGATCACTGGCGAGGACCTCGCGCACATTATGGGCGGATTTTTTCAGGACCTTGAGCCATCCGTGTTGCCAGTCCCGCACTCCGGCAAACCATGCCGAGCATCCGCGACAGGGAAACGCTTGGGCGCCGAAACCCTCCAAATGAAGTTTGCGGTACCACTGAAAGGTCTCTCCCAGCCAGATGTCCCTGATGGTCGTCTGGTTGGCGTTGGGAAACAGGTGGGCGGTGCGAAAACCGATGTCCTGGCCGCATAGTGCCACCCGCCCGAGGGTATCAATGTTGAGCCGTTCAAAAGGCCAGACACAGGGCTCCTTTTTTTGAGTTGGAAGGCCTTTGTAAAGATGCCGGTCCATGGATTTCCCCAGATCGATCTTGGTGTTGTCGTCCCAAGACAGAAATTTCCGGGTGATGACCTCATCCACCCCGACCTCTTCCTTCCAGAACCTTTGGTACTCCTCCAATTTACCCTCGATGATTTGCTGGCGGATCATCGAAACCACGATGCGGGTTGTTTTGCGAAGGCGTTTGCGCGTGTCCAACGCCGCGCGGATGTTGTCAACTTGACCCTCCCATCGGGCCCGGATATCCGCTACTTCACCCTTCCGGGGGGGGCGAACCTTTTGATAAGTCTCCGCATCCCCAGCATCCATCGAAAATTCAATCAGGTCGATACCCGCGGCGATCACTCTTTCCAATTTGGCGCGCCCTGTTGCCGAGGGGCCAAACATCGTTCCATTCGTGTTCATCCAGATCCGTGCCCCCTGCTGTTTGGCAAACTCCACCATTTCACACATCTGGGGATGCATCATGGGCTCGCCGCCCCCGGTGCAGCGCAACCACGACTGGTAGGGACCTGCCTCCACGGCGATTTTTTCCCACAACTTGACCGGCATCAGATCCCCGCCTTTTTCATGGTAAAATTTCCGCAGGTCCGAATTGCCATCGGTGTAAGGACAGTTGGGGCAACCCAGATTGCAGGGGTAGATGATCGAAAGGATGATCATCAGCGGAAACTCCTCAGCCCCGGGCCGGAGATGATACTGGGTTTGGTGCTGGACGATGGTGGAGGCAGGTTTCACGGGAAAACAGGAAGCAAAATCTATCTAACAGCTTTCCGAAGCTTTGCCAACCAGCCGGTCATGGACCCGGTTTTCACCAGCCTTCCTCAACCTAATGCCGGTGCTTCAGGAGGTAAAAAAGTGCCCCCACCAAAGAGAGGCCAACCA
>RGTE01000196.1 GCA_010025475.1 Verrucomicrobiota bacterium | reverse complement strand
TATGATGAAGAAAATACTAGTAATAACAGATAATTTACCAGATCAAATAAATGGAGTAGTTACTACTTACAAGAATTTAACTAAAGTTGCACTAGAAAATGGTTACGAAATTAGTTATATTGATCCTACAAACTTCTTATATATAAACTGTCCTGGTTATACAGAGATTAAACTTGCCCTACCAGTTAACATAGGCAAATTAATTGCTAGTATAGATGCAGACTACTATCACATAGCCACAGAAGGGCCTATAGGACTAGCGGCTAGAGCATATCTTACAAGTCATGGTATTAAATATAATACTAGCTATCATACTAGATTTCCTGAACTTTTAAAAACACTACTACACATACCACTGTGGTTAAGTTGGCGATATATTCGTTGGTTTCATAAGCATAGTGGCCGTTGTTTAACTACTACAAAAAGTGTTGTTAATGAATTAAAATCTCAGGGAATTGATAATGTTGTGTGCTGGACGCGTGGAGTAGATACTAGTCTATTCAATCCACAGCCTAGACTACCAAAATCCTACAAAACATTATTATGTGTTAGTCGTGTTAGCTGTGAAAAAAATCTAGAAGATTTTTGTAAGCTACAAATACCTGGTACTAAAAAGATCCTAGTAGGTGGCGGACCACATCTTAGCTATTTACAGCAACACTATAGTGATGTTGAATTTGTAGGTATGAAAACTGGTAGTGAGTTAGCTAGCTACTATCAACAAGCCGACGTATTTGTATTTCCGTCGCGCTGGGATACCTTTGGTATTGTTATGTTGGAGGCAATTGCTTGTGGCACACCTATAGCAGCCTATCCCTGCAATGGTCCACTAGATGTTGTTGAGTGTGGAGTTAATGGTTACTTAGATGAAAATTTACATCTAGCTGTTCAAGATTGTTTTAGTTTAAATAAAGCGCATATATACCTATCTAGTCGTCGTTGGACTTGGCAAAGTTGCTGGGATATTTTTCACCAAAATTTAGTGGAGCCAACATGACAACACATCTACCAGCTGAAACTGTTCGTATAAGTCCCGAAGCCTTAGAAATTGCTAACTGCTATCTTCAACTGCAAGATGCTAGAAAAGTTGCTGAGCAATTAGACTTAGATCAAGATCTAGTAATTACTACACTAGCTAGGCGAGAAGTACGTGGCTATATAGATCAAGTATTTTTTGACACTGGCTACAACAACAAATTTTTAATGCGTCGTGCTATGGATGCACTAATACAGCAAAAGTTTCAAGAGCTGGAGGAGTCGGGAGTAGGTTCTAGTAAGGATATTGCTGAACTACTCTCCTTATCACATAAAATGTCAATGGATTTGTTAGATCGTGAAATACAACTAGAAAAGTTAAAACAAGGTACAGGTCCGCAAAAGCAGGTTAATGTACAAATTAATGAAAGTGATGGTTCAAAGTACGGTCAACTTATACACAAGCTAATTAGTGGTGAAGGTATATAATGCTTACTGTAAGTCGCGAAGATATTGAACTAGATTTTATACAAGAATTTAATGCTGCAAGTAGATTTATTAAATTACCTATAGAAAACTATTTAAAACTACTTAATTTATGGGACACTATTAACAGACCCCAAATCGCACTAATTAATAGTGTCAACAATCCTAAATATCGTTTTATTTGCTGTGCGCTTGCACGTAGACTAGGCAAAACCTATATTGCTAATATAATTGGTCAACTAGTAACACTAGTGCCTAATAGCAATGTTTTAATAATATCGCCTAACTATAATCTTAGTAGTATAAGTTTTGAACTACAACGTAGGCTAATAAAACACTTTGACCTAGAAGTACAACGTGATAATCTTAAAGATAAGGTTATTGAGCTACAAAATGGTAGTACTATTAGAATGGGCTCGGTTAGCACAGTTGATAGTACCGTAGGTCGTAGTTACGATCTTATTATATTTGATGAAGCTGCACTGTCGGATCGTGGTGAAGAAGCTTTTAATATAGCACTACGCCCTACACTAGATAAACCTACAGCAAAAGCCATATTTATTAGTACACCACGTGGACGTAATAACTGGTTTTCAAAGTTTTGGCAACGTGGATTCGACCCTAAATTTAAAGAATGGTGTAGCCTACAAGCTGACTATACTGAAAACTTACGCATGGCTGAGTCTGATGTGGAGGAAGCTCGCAGATCAATGACTAAGGCGGAATTTGAGCAGGAGTACTTAGCTAGTTTTACTACGT
>RGTE01000195.1 GCA_010025475.1 Verrucomicrobiota bacterium | reverse complement strand
CTTTTAGGAGTAGCTGTTTATGTCACAGCTTATAAAAATGACAGAAGCAAAACACTTGATGCAAACTATGATGACGCTTCAAGTACTTTTTATAGCTATTCAGTTAGTGACACCATTACTAATACTGAAATAGACACAATTACTATCCCAGTATCATTGTTATCTCCTTGGACTGGTTATTGGTCTGTCGTAGCTACTAATTTAAGTGGAACTAGTAAAATTTTGCCAACAGTATTACAAGCTGCAAGTTCTACTGATTACGTTAATGTAAATACTATGGATACATTAAAATCAGGTAGTTTAGTAAAATCATATGAGGATGATTTAATTGGTGGTACTAAATATAGATTGGTATTAACTGGTTTTGGCACACAATCTACTAAATATAATGCATATTTTGTAGCTAAAAATGAGTAATGAAGGTTAGATTTATAAAATCTCCATCAAGTTTACCGTATCTCCTTGGATATTTTCCTGGAGATACGGCTGAACTTAATGATGTAACGGCTAAAAAATTAATTGCTGCTGGGATAGCGGAATTAGTAATTATAACTAAACCTTTGGAAATTTCAGAACCAATTATTGAAAATAAAATTAGCACTAAACCAAAAAAAGCAATTAAGAGATGAAACCGTGGAGAGTAACTGTTGATCAAGCTAATGAATTATGGACGACCGCAGAGGTTAAAAATTATTTAAAAGTTGATGATGCAACAGATGATGCTCTCATTGCCGCAATGAATAAAGCAGCTAGGTTTGAGGTGGAATCAAGACAAAATATAAGTACTTTAAATAAAACAATTGTACAAAAATTAGAAAGATTTCCATCAAGCTATAAGGTTGCTACGGATTATGAAAATGTTATTAAGTGTTTAGTTTATCCATTGATTAGCGTTACATCAATTACTTATTTAGATGAAAATGGGGTTAGCAGGGTGCTTAACTCTTCTTTATATGAGGTAGATACATATAGAGGACTTATTGCCGAAGCTGTAGATCAAGATTTCCCTGATACTTATTTGTCATTAAATGATGTTACTATTACTTATGTAGCTGGTTTTGGAACTAATGCAACAGATTGTCCTTCAGATATTAGAATAGCTGTTTTAAAATTGATTGCAGCAATGTATGATAACCGAACAAATGGCATACAAAGATTGCCTACTGCTGCTGATATTATATTAAACCGTTATAAATATGATTGGGTATAATAAATATGAGATTATAGGTAGAATGCGTGAAAGGGTTTTAATTCAAAACAAAACCATTACCAGAAGTGACTCTGGATTCCAAACTGAAAGTTGGACTAATATAGCTACAGTATGGGCAAAAGTAGATTACACATCAGGATTTGAGGAAGAGGAAGCTGATAGAATTATAGGTCAGCAAAAAATAAAGTTTACTGTAAGATTTAACAGTAATATTTCAATTAATTCTCGTTTTGTATACCGTTCACAATATTATCAAATCGAAAGCGTAAGTATTTCCGATGATAGAAGTATCATGGTTGCTACTGGCTTTTTTAGACAAGGATACTAATGCCAAGAAGACCAATTGCCTTTACTGGCACTCACAGAGGAATGGATTATAACAGATTGCGCACCGAACAAAGGAGAGCGGAGCAAGGTGGTAAATTTGTTGATAAAGACTTTGAGGTTGAATGGCAAATATTTGATAGAGATGTTCAGGATGCTTTAAGAATGATGAGAACAAATTTTAAAAAGGATTGGGACTTAAAGAAAATGGATTTATTATATGATGCTGCTAAACCAATGATAAGTGCAGTAAAACCACAAATTCCTATTTATAAAGGTGGTGTACATTATAGATATTTTACGAAAAAGAAGGTTGATAAAAAAACTGGTCAAACAACAGAAAAAGAATATAAAGCAGCATTTATACCAGGACATTTAAGAAATTCTGTTAAAGTCTTAAACCCTTTTAAACCAAGGTTAAAAAGAATTGAGACAATTGTAATCGGTCCTTTAAAAAACTATCCAACAAAAGTAAGTAGAGGACCATTTGATGGAACTGTTAAAGCAGATGCCTATTATGCCAATTTCCTATATGGAAGTGCTGTTGCGTTTCAGACAAAGGTTTTATTACAAGGATTTCTAAAAGCATTTCATGCTTCAAGAGATGTCGTAATTAAAGGGACACATACATTAATTAATGAGAATGCTAAAGCAGCAGGATTAGACTACAGAATACAATGAACATAGGTAAGTTAATATACTCCATTGCTACTAC
>RGTE01000194.1 GCA_010025475.1 Verrucomicrobiota bacterium | reverse complement strand
CATCCCCTTCGACAACGTCTGCCTGAAATTCTCACGTGGGAGAATCGTGGCGGCCAAGGCGGGAGACAAAAGCACACAACTGGAGCAGATTTTTGACAGCGATGCCGGCGCCCGTTACATCGGCGAATTTTCGCTGGGACTGAATCCGTATCTGCACCAGCCCATCCGCGATATCCTTTTCGATGAAAAGATTGCCGGCTCCTTCCACTTCACCCCGGGACAGGCCTACGAGGAGGCGGATAACGGCAACCGCTCCCAGGTGCATTGGGATCTGGTCTGTCTGCAGGACAAGGCCTATGGCGGGGGCCGGATCTTTTTTGACGGCAAGCTGGTCCGCGAGGACGGCCGTTTTGTGACGAAGGAGTTGGTTGGTTTGAATCCTGAACGTTTGACCAAGGTGCTGCCGGGATGAGTCTGCCCGACACCTTGGTCCAACTTGCCGCAGAATCCGGGGCCAAGGATCTGGCCTCCTGCCAGAAGGCCGTCCGTGAGGCGGCCCAAGACCAGCGTTCCATCGTGTTTGCCCTGCTGGAAACGGGGCAGGTTGATGAAAAAATTTTTGCGCAAAAGCTGGGGGCAACCCTCGGGTTGCCGGTGTGGCTGGACGACGTCCCTCCCATCCCGGATCCGCTGCGCAAAGCGTTCCCCCCAAAAATTGCCCTGCGCCACCGATTTCTGCCCGTGACCCCGGCGGAAGGAGAGCCCATGACCGTCCTTTGTTTCGATCCTTTTGACCATATCGGGCGGCAGGCCTTGGCCGGCTTTTGGGAAGGGGAGGTGCGTTGGACCCTGGCACCCCGCCGGGCGTTGCTCGATGGTCTTCGCTCGGGCTACGGGGTTGGTGCGGAAACCTTCGACGAAATCATGGAAGGGCGGGGGGATCTGCCGCCTCCCAGCGATCTGGAACAGGAGACCACCATCCTGGATAGCGATGACTCGGAGGCTTCGGTCATTAAATTCGTCAACCAGATCATCCGCGAGGCGCTGCAGGAGCGGGCCACGGACATTCACATCGAGCCTTTGGAGGATGACCTGCAGGTACGCTATCGAATCGACGGGGTGCTACGAAACATCACAGTCCCTCCCAACATCAAGCTGTTTCAAGCCTCTCTAATTTCCCGGATCAAGATCATGGCCCACCTGGATATTGCCGAGCGGCGTTTGCCCCAGGACGGCCGCATCAATCTGGAATTCGAAGGGCGCCCGATCGATGTGCGTGTGGCGACCATCCCCTCGGTGACGGGGGAGTCGATCAGTCTGCGTCTGCTCGGCCAACAACGGTTTGACTTTGCCCAGCTGGGTCTGAGCCCGGTGAATGAGCAGAAGGTGCGGAGCTTGCTGGCTTTGCCGAACGGGATCGTGCTGATCACCGGGCCGACGGGTTCCGGAAAATCCACGACCCTCTATACCTTCCTTGCTTCGTTAAATTCCAAGGATCGTCGGATCGTCACGATTGAGGATCCGGTGGAGAATAAAATTCCCGGGGTCGTGCAGATCGCCGTGAAGCCGGAAATCAACCTCACCTTCGCGGCCGGGCTGCGGAGCATCCTGCGAGGGGATCCCAACGTGGTGATGGTCGGAGAGATGCGGGACGTGGAAACGACGGAGATTGCCATCCGGGCGGCCCTCACCGGGCATTTGGTTTTTTCCACCCTCCACACCAACGACGCCATCGGGGGCATCACCCGGCTGGTGGACATGGGAATTGAGCCGTTTTTGGTGGGGTCGTCCGTCCGTGCTTTTTTGGCGCAACGTTTGGTACGGGTTTTGTGCCCATGGTGCTGCGAGCCGGGACACTACTCCGAACAGTATATCCGGGAAATCGGCATCCCGCCGGAGCAAGCAACCACCGCCTACCGCGCGGTGGGGTGTGACCGCTGCCGTCAGACGGGATACCAAGGCCGACGCGCCATTTACGAAATCTGCCTGGTGACGCCCCAACTCCAGGAAATGATCACGCGAAGGGAGTCCAACGCGGCCTTGAAAGAAATGGCCCGTTCCCAAGGCATGCGGAGCTTGCGGGAGGATGGCTGGGACAAGGTGGCGGAGGGAACCACAACAATCGAGGAGGTGGTCCGGGTTACCGCCACGGAAGCCAGCCGCAACGGGACCTCCTGACATGCCCGCTTTCACCTACGAAGCCATGGTTCCGGGTGGGGGTCGGACGCAGGGGGTGCTGGAAGCAAGAACGCGACAAGAGGCTCTTGCCCTGTTGGCCCGGCAGAGGTTGCAGCCGATCCGGCTTCAGCA
>RGTE01000193.1 GCA_010025475.1 Verrucomicrobiota bacterium | reverse complement strand
GTTGATGCGGTCCGTAAGGACGGCGATCTGGACGTCCGAGGAGCCGGTGTCTTTCTCATGCAGCCGATGGCCGGCGATGATCTTACTTTTCGTAGCGGTAGCCATGAGGTAATTGAACATCGTATGACAAACAGGCGTGGAGTCAATGTTTTAGCCGAAGCGGAAAGGGGCAAGTGGAAGGCGGGAAGGGAATTTAAGTTAAAGTTTAAGTCAGAAGTTGAAGCAACCCGGAGGGTTGTACATGCGAAGTTTCCTTTAACTTTCCACTTCAATTTAAACTGGCGCGGCGGCTGGTTCGCCCTGGTCCTATTGTCGGCCCCAATCTTTGGAACGGCCGTCGCGCAGGAGGGGGGGTGGAAGGAGGATTTGAAGCGGATGGGGTTTGACGAGGTGCCGATCGAGGAGATGGAGAAGGGGGAGATTGTAGGGCAAAAATGGCTGGCAGGGGGTGCGCGACCGGGATTTCTGGGGGCTAAAGCGTTTTTCCTCGCTCCCGGGGAACCGGAAAAAGTGGCGAGGGCGATTCTCGAGTTTGATCCCACGAAAGGAAAGGAGTTGGGATGGACGGACGAGGGCTCGGTGAAAATTTACCAGGCGTTCCAGCGGCCGCCGACGGCCGAGGCCTGGGGCCGTTTCCGGACGGCCCTTGGCAAGCCGCCCTTTGACCTGCTCCTGCAGGTGGAGGGGAAAAAGGAGGGGAAGATCCACTTGGTGAAAGAGGAGATCGCCAAGGTGGCGGATGGCAAGGCGGACGGATGGGTGGAGGTACTGCAGGCAAAGATCCAGACCTATCACCGGGGCGGATGGAAGGAGAACCCGGGCGTACCGGCCGGGCCGGAGGCGATGATTGATTTCGACAACGAACTACGGGAGGTGTTGAAGGAGAATGGGCCGGTCCGGGACGAATTCCGGCGGGTGTTGACGGCACTCGCCTACGGCGGACGGGACGAGCGGGAGCCGGTGGAGGTGCGGGATTACTGGCAGTTGATGGAGGTGGACAAGTCGCCGGCGGTGGCGTTGGGCTGTGGGGTGATGAAGAAAGGCAAGGGAGACCGCTACGAGGTGGCGGACATTCATTTCTTTGCCTCGAACGGCTACTATGGGGCGGTGAGCCTGTATGGGGTTTGGCCCTACGGGCAGGGAAAGTCTTTGGTTTGCCGGATCGACGGGGTGGAAACCGATGCCCAGCAGTTGAGTCAGTCCACCGCCAGGATGATCGCGGAGGGACTATTCATGCGGGAGGTGAAAGCCGGTTGTGCGGCCATTCTGGCCAATCTCAAGGGATCCTAAGTCTTTTGCCGAGGCTAATTTAGCTTGGAATTAGGGTTCGAATCTCTAATACCTTTTCCGTGTCCAGATCTGGTCAATTTTATAAAATATTGGTCATCAACGCTCTATGCATGGGATGGATGGGTTTTGGCCATACCCAAGAGCAACCGATGACCGATCCGATCGAGCCGGAGGAGTATGAGGATCCTTTGGCCCCCACCCTGAGTCCAGGGCGCGGAGCCTTGGCTCCCCAGCGGATCAAAGAACCCACGGAGGAGTGGGGGATCAGCATGGCGTTGGATTACGGGTATGTGGGTTCGGCCAGTCTCAAACAGGGGCTCGGGACGGTGACGGAGCAATCGGCCGAGCTTTCCGTGATTGCTGACCGGCGCGTGCAGAAGGATCTGGTGTTTTTGCTGGGAGGAAACTGGCAGACGTTTTCCTTCGGGTATAACGGATCGAACATCCCGCTCCCCAACAATCTGCAGGCACTGAACATGATTCTGGGTTTTGACGTGGCGCTGGACGAGGCGAACGAGTGGAACATGCGGATTCAGATTGATCCAGGGGTCTATGGGACTTGGCAAAGCCTCGGCTGGCACCAGGTGAACGTCCCGGGGGTGGCGGCTTTTTCCAACATCGTGAACGAGGATTTCCAGTGGTTCATCGCGATCCGGGCCGACGTGTTCCAATTTTTCCCGGTCATCCCGGTGCCGGGATTCCGCTGGCAGTTCGACAAGGCGTGGGTGCTCAACGGCACGGCGCCGAAGCCGGCGATCCAGTGGCGTCCGGTGGAGGACCTGGATCTGACCGCGTATCTGGGGGGAGATATCCTCAACGTGAACGCCCGGCTGGCGGACAGCAATCCCGAGACCTTCGGAAACCGCAGTCTGGCCGGGACGCTGGTGAACTATTTTGAGGGACGGGCCGGAGCAGGCATCGAATATCAAATCACACCCGAGCTGGCGTTGCAGCTGGAAG
>RGTE01000192.1 GCA_010025475.1 Verrucomicrobiota bacterium | reverse complement strand
AGCTACGATAAGAATGGTGATTTACAGGAAATTCTGGTTGTATTGAAACCATATGAGGCCAGAAATTTTGTTCATGGATATGAGAATCAAGAGAATCTTGTGATTGAAATGAACAAGGTGATTCGTGAGGCACTGGAGTTGGTGGAGGAAGGATGAACAACATCACCGAGGTTCAGTTATTCAAGGATGATTTTAGGGTTATCCTTCTGGCACTTATGGAATGCCAAACCGCATGGAGAAACATGATTGATGAAGGTGAACTACCTGATGTTCCAAACCTGGATATGGGAAGGGCACAACACATTCTGGTTCGATTCTCCGAGGTGAAGGATAAGATCCAAACGATTCTCGATGGAGAACCTCTGAAGGTTGATGGTGAATCTGTGAAGAAGATCCTGGATATCATCAAGGAGAATGGAACATGAACACCACCTATCACACCCTTGAAACCGAAGAAATTCATTCTCTTCAACCAGGTGTTCTGGTAGAACTTGATGGTGAGATTGGGATGTTCCTCAAGAAGTATTCTGATCCTAATAGTAGGATTGCCAGTTATTCCTTTGTGATGAACGGTGGCAAGGTTAGGAATTTCAAAGGAACAAATGTTCTTATGCACAAAAATTTGAGGATGATAGGATGAACCTAGAGGTTCTTGGCCGAGATCCACATGGAAAGGTTTCATCTCAACCACCAATAAAATCGGGTAAGAACCGAGGATTTCGTGGGGTTGAAAGAGGAGGTTCATGGATCTCGGCCGGGGGATTCAACTATGAATCACGGCAGGAATCCAAATCTCCACACTATTCCTGGAGTGAAACGGTTCAACGGTTTGGAATCCGAGTTGGTGTTTGGGATTACGAAGGTGTTAAGGAATTCTACCTTTTCATGAGTGATGTTGATCCGGTGCAAAGTTCCGCCCGGGGATGATAGGATAGAATCATGAAGAATAAATCCCTTCCAAGTGATCCGATGCACCGCCTTCAATACCTCAAATCTCACTACGAAAATTTGCTCGTGAATTTGGTTGGAATCCTTGAGGAGGTTGATCCGGAAACCCCGGTGAGCAACATTCTGTTATCCTCGGAATTCATCAAGGCAAAACAGGAACTGGATGAGGAATATTGAACCATGAAAGCCAAGATCAAAGCCAGGTGGTGGAACACCGATTTCCAGAAGAAATTTGGTGAGATTGGTTCGGTTCACGATTTCCCCAATGATACCGAAACCTTCCTAAAGGGGATCATCCCATTCGGGAGGTTCGAGGTTCAGATGTATGATGGGTTAATGGAACTTGAGTTCCACAATGATTACGATTGAGGGAGAAGAACCATGAAGAAAAAGAACCTCAGTACTGAATTTCAAGATCCTGAAGGAACTCAGTTCAGTATCACCTTCAACCCACACTGGAACAATTTTAACATCAGTGTTACCGATTCCTGTGGTAGAGGAACCAATTCCATTGTGATGGGTTATGAGGATCTACGTTCCATCTTCAAAGAGGCCGAGAACATCATGATCCAGAACACTGATCTAATCATGGATGAGAAGAGTTTCCCGAAACCGAATGTGGAGGATTGAAAGGTGAAGAAGAACTGGAAGGATTACCTAACCGATCTGTGTGATAATCTCCCCGCGGTTGGAATTGATCCAAGTAAATTTCAGGAGGCAATGAAACGTTTACCGGTGGAACCTTTCACCTCGGAAACCTATTCCAAACTGAGCAACCGAGCCAGGTACGGAGTTTCCGAGATCGGTGTTGGTTTAACTTTTCTCGATAGGGATCTTCGTACCATTCGAAATGCCGGGAAGGTTTGTAAGGATTGGGAAGGTTTGGCTCAAGAAATCGATGATGTTCTTTTTCCCCTGTACAAGAAGGCCTGGAAACACTTTAACACCTGGGAAAAGAAGGGATACCCACACGGGTGAATCATGAGTGAGATTCGAGAGGAATTCAATCAAAACCTATTGGATCACAACAAGGTTCCAATTCCCTCACCGCAACCTGGAGATATGGTTTTCTCTTATTACACAGGATCACCTGGATTGGTTCTGGAGAATCTTAAGAAAAACAAATCCAAGGTTTTATGGGGTGAATATCCTCAATTTATTGTGGGTGAACCTGGTTACTTTGTGATGCCTGGTGAACTTAAGTTTGTGAGTGTTAACCTGTGTGTGGAGGAGAAACCGTGAGGATCTCCGGGCGGTGAACATAAAGGTGAAACCGTTGTACCATTTAACTCGCAAGGAAAAC
>RGTE01000191.1 GCA_010025475.1 Verrucomicrobiota bacterium | reverse complement strand
CCGCACCGTGGCGGACGCTCGCTTCAAGGACTGGGAAAGCGATCTCTCCAAAATGGAAGGGGATCTAAAAAACATCAGCCAAGACCGGATGAACAAGGCCAAAAAGGAGTACGAGAACGTGGACAAGAAAGTCCGGACCATCGGTGCCAAGCTGACCAAAGCCGTGGACAAACTGCAGGAGGTGCAGACCTACTTCACCACCGAGCTCAACGCCGCCTCCATCCAGGCCGCCAGCAAGGTGACCGATGCCGCCAAAAAATCCGCCGACGAGGTCCTCCAGGCCCTGGAAGACATGAAAAAGGATTACGCCGACCTCAAAGCCGATACCGCGGAATCGAAGCCGAAGGAGTAGAACCGGCCCCAGCCGGTTTTCCCCGTGACAGTTGAAGTTTAGGTGAGCGGGCAGCGCTAATTCGAAACTTTCAGCCTCAGGAACGCTTTCGTTGATTCGCTGATCACCTTCACCGTCGCATTTTCCTTCCCTTCACCCGCCGGGGTGGCGGAGACCGGTTGGACAACGGCGTTCATCCAGGATGCCAGATTGGTGCTCACCTGCACCTCATACCGCACGCCACCCACGACATACTGTCCGTTCAGGTAAGCACCCCCCGTGGTCCGGTTGTAGGTGTAGAACATTTCAACCGCTCCACCTGGCCCCGGGCTTTGGGCCAAACCCAGCACCGGCTTGGCCAAGGCGGCTGCATGGGCAATCTCCTCGGCACTGGCCGCCTGCCGGACGGTCACCTGCCAGAGCTGGCCTCCATCCTTCTCCACCACGGTGGTGTCGACCGCAAACCCGGGCTGGTTAAAGGCCAGCTGGTAGTTGTCCCCAAAGACGATCCCGTTCTGCGCCCAGATCAGGTCGAAGGTGTGCCAGCTACCCGATAACGGCCCAGTGTAGGAGCCGTAGAACATCAGGTTGACGATGCCGTCTAATGTAGACGCCCCATTGCGCACAAAGATCTGGTCGTAAAGCGTGGTCCCCTCCAATCCGCCCAATTCTAGCAACAGGGAACTACCATCGTTTCGCAGAGAGTAATCCCCGCTGGCAAAGTCCCAGGCTCCGGGCGACCGACCCGGACTAAAGGAACCGGAGGGGGGAGTGGGACTGGTGTTGAAAGCACCCTTCACAGCGATGAAGGAAGATCCGTCCAGTTTTGTGTAAAAGATCAGGGTGGCATCCGAGTTGGCTTCCGTATCGCTCAAAGGGCGGGAAAGATCAGCCAGAATTTCACTGGTCGAGCGAGCCCGGCTGTAAATCCGCACATCGTCAATTTGCCCCTTGAATCGGGATCCCGAAGTTCCGTTCAAAGCATCGGGGCTGGCTCCAAAGGCCAAGGAGTTCGCCGTGGTGCCCAGATTTGCGTAACTTCCGCCCGAGGCGGCCGTCCGGTTGCTCCCGTTGATGTAGATGGCCATGGCGGGAGCTGCCACGTCCCGTACCAGGGCGATGTGGTACCAGACGCCCGCTTGAATCGCCCCCGTGCCCGTAGTCACCTGCCAGGCACTGGTGCTCGCGTTTTTCTGGCCCAGGGTGATGGACCCGTCCGTCTTGAGATCCATATCCACGTTGGCCGTGCCACTCACGCTGTTGAGTCCCTGCCGGACCACCTGCTGGATCGTGCTGAGACTATCCGCCTTCATCCAAAATGCGATGGTGTAGCTCCCCGCTTGCGGAGAAACAGTGGATGCCGACTGAAAGTTTTGGCTGGAACCGTCCAAGGTCACGGCGTTGCCAAAAAGACCTGAGTTGGATACTGCTTTGTTGGTTGAATAGTTGCCCGATCCGCTGACTTTCACCCGGTACCACCAACTGCTTGTGGAGGGGTTGAGACCCGTGATCGTGGCGTTGGTCACAAAAACGTTGGTCTTGATGGTCGATCCACTGAACACGGAGTTATCAGCGATCTCCACCTCATAACCGCTGGTGCTTGTCGCCACCCCTTCCCAAGTCGCCGTGAATCCCAAGGTGGTGACATTGGTTTCAGCTAATTTGGTCGGAACCGAAGCGGGGACAGTCAAGTTGCCAAGCACCATGGGGGTGGTTCCTCCAATGTAACGAAGCTGATAACCCCCTGCCACCTGGTACAAGGGGACCGGAATGATGACCGCGGAATACGAAGCGGTCACCGCATCCAGGATAAAATATCTGGATCCGGTGCTTGTGTCCAAAAGGTCAAAATCACCTTTGGTCAACCCTGCCAAATTCGAGCCCGTTACCGTGAGACTTCCGCCGGCTTGAATTTTTCCGAAGTCGTAGTTTTCCCCATACGTTCCGCC
>RGTE01000020.1 GCA_010025475.1 Verrucomicrobiota bacterium | reverse complement strand
GCTCTACCACTGAGCTAAGCCGGCCTTTCGATAGCTTGGGGCAACAAGCATTCCCCGCAAGCCATCCCCTGGGAGGGTTATTTGACATATTTAGCCCCCACTTTTTCCAACCATTCCCGCCCCTGCATGCGCGTCCCTTGGTTCTGAACCAGGATTTCGATTTTCGCTTCTCCAATTTTCTGGGCCAATTCGTCCGCCACCTTTCCTTCCATCGGCCGGTCGAATTGGTTGTACCAGTAAATGGCTTCAACCCCTTTTTTGATTAAGTCTGCAAAGGCCAAGTAAGCTCCGTCCGCCTCTTTATTACTACTGATAAACCATACGTTGGGGCGTTTCCGTAAATCATCAAATAACTCAGGGTGTTTTTCTTTTAGCCCGACGTATTCAGGATCCGGTTTAAACCCCTTGATAACAATCCAATCCAAGGCCGCCCCAGTGTTAAAGCGTCCCACTTCGGGCCTCTTGATATCTTTCCCCAAAAATTTATCGTACGGTTCCCCCGCTTTTTTTCTTTTATTATTTTCTTCGACCTTTTTATTGAATTCTTCTTCCACCACATCCCAATCCCTCATCCCTCCTCCGTTTGTCAAAAAAACCGGACTATCCGGAAACTCCTTGAATACCTCAGCGAATATCGCGGGAAGACGGCCGGAGTTTTGGGCGCCCTTGTTAATACTGACCACCACACCCAGCTTTCTTGCCTTGAGAGTTACCCCAAAAAGCTGTTTCCCCGAAATAGGTCCCCCCATTCCCTTGGTGGTTCCCGTTCCCGTGCCGGATCCCTTGCCTGTTCCTCCAACCACCCCGGCCTCGGAAACCGGAATATTCTTGGGAATCGCCGGAGCCCAATTCGCCCCCGAGACGGTGGTGAGCATGTCCAAAGCCGCCGCACTCTCCTCCGGCCTCCTTGGCAAAAGGATCGGAAGTCGCCACCTCCTCTGTCGCCGGCGACTCCTCCATCGGGGGCGCCGGAGCCTCGGGAACCGTGTCTGCCGCAATTTCCTGGGAAACAAAAGGCAGCTTCGGAATACTGCCCTTGAAAATCGCCACGCTCCCAAACGCCAACAAAAACAAAATATGGATGGCCAGCGAGATTACCAGCACCAGCACAATGGTTTTACGGAAAAACTGCTTCCAGTTTTTCTGAGGAGCCTCGGCCTTCACCTGGCGAGGGTTCGGCTGGGACCGGGTCTGGGTGGGCGATGGAAATTTCATCGGGCGGTGGCTGGAATTCTACTTCCCCGACAGGGTGGCTCGGCTAGTAACAATTTTATGCCAGCCATCACCCTTGGTTTTTCCGTGGCTTACATCGTCCTGGGGCTCGCCGCCTTTTTCCTCACCGGCGCCACCCATCAGACCGCCCTGATCCCCGCCTACATCGGCCTTCTTCTGTCGCTGCTCGCTTGGCTCGGCCAAAAGGAAAACCTCCGCAAACATGTCATGCACGCCGCCATGCTCATCGGCCTACTCGCCCTCTTTGGCACCGTCCGCTCCCTCCTCAAGCTCCCCGCCGCCTTCGACGGCACCGCGGAGAGACCGGCTGCCATCTACGCCCAAGCCGCCACCGCCCTGCTTTCCGTCGCTTATCTCGGACTCGGCGTCCGCTCCTTTATCCAAGCCCGGCGCTCCCGCTCTTCCTGAACCCTTTCACCATCTCCGCGATCTTTCCCGCAAACCCCAGATCCTGCTTCACGAAGCCCGGCTTGAACCAAGGGGTCAGCCCCAGCAGATCGTGGGTCACCCGGATCTGACCCGTCGTTCCCTTCCCTGCCCCGATCCCGATCGTCGGAACTTTCACCGCTTGGGTGATCTGCTCCGAAGCCTCCGGATCGACCAACTCCAGCACGATGGCACACGCCCCCGCCTTCTCCATTTCCCGGGCTTCTTGGATCAGCTTTTTCACCTCCTCAGGGCTCTTGCCTTTCCGCTTGTAGCCTCCCTCCTCCCGCACCTTTTGGGGAAGCATCCCCAGATGCCCGATCCACGGTATTCCCGCCTTTCCCAACGCTTCCCACTGGGCGCGGCTTTCCTCGCCACCTTCCGGTTTCACGGCATCGGCTCCGGATGCCATCAGGGCCCGTGAATTCCGCACACAGGCTTCTGCCGTATCGTAGCTTCCGGCCGGCAAATCCGCTGAAATCATCGCCCGCTTCCGCCCGCGCGCGACCGCCTCCGTGGCCCGGATCATATCCTCCATCGTTACCCCGGTGGTGTCCGGCATCCCCAGCACCACCATCCCCAAACTGTCCCCCACGTGGATCAGTTCCACCCCCGCCTCATCCAAAATTCTTCCGATCGGATAGTCGTAGGCCGTCAACGCCAACAACGGCTTACCCTTGGGCCAGCCCCTGAGTGTTTCCGGAGTTATCCGATCCGCCGGCATATCTCCCCTTTCCTCAGCCACCCCGCCGTTTCCCGAACGGTTCCCGGTAACCCTGGAATTTTTCGCCCAGGACAAATTTCCGCCAATGGCTCCATCACAAATCTCCGCCACCCCATCCGCGGGTGCGGGACTTGCAGCCGAACAGTTCGCGCCGCCTGCCCGTCCGCGTAAAGGAGATCCAAATCCAGAGCCCGCGGATGGTTCCAACCCCGCACCGTTTTTCGTCCCCGATGCCGCTCATAATCTTGGAGCAGATCCAGAAGCCGGGTCATCGATCCGTTCCAAGAAATCTCCGCCACTTGATTCAAAAAAGCCGGACTTCCTACCGGACAATCCACCGCCTCGGTCTCATACACTCCCGAAAACCTTGCCCCCGGGTCGAGACTCCGCAGCCAAGTCCGGGCAGCCGACAACTCTGTCGTGCGGGTTCCCAGGTTGGAGCCGAGACCAATCCCCACGCGCATCAGCTCAGGCCGAGCACGTCCGTCATCTCGTACATTTTGGCCGGCTTGCCCACCAGCCACTTCGCCGCCCGCAACGCCCCCCGCGCAAACACGTCCCGACTGCTTGCCCGGTGGCTCAACTCGATCCGTTCCCCCTCTCCGGCCAGCAACACCGTATGATCTCCCACCACGTCTCCGCCGCGCACGGCGTGCACCCCGATCTCATCCTCCGTCCGCTCCCCGGGCTCACCCGTCCGGCCATGCCGGGCCACCACCTCGGGCTTCGTGCGGCGCGCCTCCGCCAAAATCTCCACCAGGCGCTTGGCCGTCCCACTCGGGGCATCTTTCTTCAGCCGGTGATGAATCTCGATCACCTCGGGATCAAACCCCTCCGGCAAGGCTTTGGCCGCCTGCCCGGTAAGATAAAACAGCAGGTTGACTCCCATGGAAAAGTTGGGGGAATGGAGGATGGGGATTTTATGGGAGGCTGCCGCAATCATTCCTCCTTCGGACTCGGTGTGACCGGTGGTGCCAATCACCAAGGCTGCTTTGGCGGCTTGAGCCGCCTTCAATACCGCCTCCGTGGCGGACCGGTGGCTGAAATCCACCACGGCCTGGGCGCGGGCGGTTACTTTGCCGAGGTCGTCCCCAAAATCCCCCTCGCCCACGACCTCCAGGGATTTGTCCGCATGGGCCAGAGTCAGGATCGCCTGCCCCATCCGGCCTTTGGAACCGATCACGGCAATCTTGGTGGCCATGGGAAAAGTCTCCCCCCGAAACCCGTTTAGTTCAACCCGGCCTGCTGGAGGGTCGCAAAAAGCTTCTCTCGGCTGGGTTCACGGATCGGCACCAGCGGCAACCGCAGCTCCTCCGCCAGCCATCCCTTGGCTGCCATCGCCGCTTTGACCGGAGCCGGGTTGCTCTCCACGAAAAGGTCCCGGAACACCGCCGCGTATTTCCGATCCAGTTCCTCCGCTTTTTTCCAATCCTGCTTCAGCCCAGCGTCCACCAGGGCCTTCACCTCGGCCGGAATCAGGTTGGAGGCCACGCTCACGACCCCCACCGCCCCCCGCTTCATAAACTCCACGGTCATGGCATCGTCCCCGCTGAGGATTTCAAAATCGGACGGGACCGCCGCCCGGATCGCATCCACGCGCTCCGGTTTTCCTCCCGCCTCCTTGATCGAGCGGATCGTCGGACAGTCCCTGGCCAACCGCCCGACCGTCTCCACGGTGATCTCCACGGCGCACCGACCCGGCACACTATACAACATGATCGGTACATCCGTTTCGCGGGCGATCGCCCGGAAATGCTGGAACATGCCCTCAGGACTCGGTTTGTTATAGTAGGGAGCCACCAGCAGCAGGGCGTCTGCCTTGGCCTTCTGCGCCCCGGTGGAAAGCTCGATCGCCTCCGCCGTGCTGTTCGATCCCGTCCCCGCCAACACCTTCGTCCGTTTCCGCGCCACCTGCACCGCCAACTCGATCACGCGCGCATGCTCCGCCATGTTGAGCGTGGGCGATTCGCCTGTCGTTCCCACCGGCACGATCCCTTCGATCCCGGCGGCAATCTGCCGCTCGATCAGTTCGGCAAACGCCTTGTCATCCACTTTCCCGTTCCGAAACGGCGTCACCAGGGCGGTGTAGGTTCCCTTAAACATGCCAGATTCCCTCAAAGACAATCCGGGCGGGCCCTTGCAAGACCACGTTCTTTGCCCGGTCGTTCACCCATTGAAAATGGACCCGCAAGACGTCACCTCCCCGCGTCCGCACATGCACGGGCGGCTTCACCTTCTTTTGCAGAAACGCGAGGATCGAGGAGGCCACTACCCCGGTCCCGCAGGCCAGCGTCTCCGCCTCCACCCCCCTTTCATAGGTACGCACCTCGATCCGGTTGCCCCGGCCGATCTCGACAAAATTCACATTGGTCCCGGCCGGCGCAAAGCTGTGGTGATAGCGGACGGCACGGCCGTTCCGTTCCACATCCACCCCATCGACGGAACGGACAAACTCCACGGCATGGGGCACGCCCGTGTTCAGGCAGTCCAACCGCACCCGTCGCCCTGCCGCGGTGATCTCTTTGCCCAAGCGCGGCCATCCGGGATCCGACATCGAAACCTTCACCTCGTTGCCGAGAATTTCCAGCTGCACCGGCCCCGCCTTGGTCTCCACCCGCATCATCTTCCCCCTCCAGCCGGTGGCCGCCCGGACCAACAGGGCAAAACAGCGTGCCCCGTTCCCGCACATTTCGGCTTCTCCCCCGTCGGAGTTGTAATACCGCATCCGAAAATCCGCCCCGCGGCCGCGCGGCTTCTCCACCACCAACACCCCGTCGGCTCCGGCCCCGCGCCGACGGTCGCACCAGGCGGTGATCCGCTCCCGGCTCAGTCCCAAACCACCCTTGCGGCCGTCGAATCCGAGGAAATCATTGCCCGCCCCTTCCAGCTTCCAGAAATGGACCGCCCGGCTCATGACCTTCTCTCCCCCTGCCAAAGATCGGCCAGCCGCTCGCGCGCTCGCACCACCTTGGCACGACTCCCCGTCACCAAAATCTCCGCCGGCCGCGGACGGGTGTTGTAGTTGGAGGCCATCGCGAAACCATAGGCGCCGGCGCTCAGGATGGCCAACCGGTCTCCCCGTTCCACCGGTGGCAGAATCCGGTCATGGCCAAACACATCCCCCGATTCACAGACCGGCCCCACCACATCGGTGGTAATCACCCCCGGCCGGGGCTTGCCCACGGGCTCAATCTGGTGAAACGCCTCGTAAAGGGTGGGCCGGATCAGGTCGTTCATCCCTGCATCCACCACGGTGAAGTGCTTCTTGCCCGTCTGCTTCCGGTAGAGCACCTGGGTCACCAACACCCCCGCATTGCCGACAAGAAATCGGCCCGGCTCCAGAAGGATCTGCATCTTTAAGTCCCGCAAGAGGGACACCAGCGAGGTGGCGTATTCATTCAGCGTCATGAAGCGCTGCGCCTTGGGAGTCTTCCACCAACCCTGATGCCCACTGGCGAGGGCGTCCTGGTAGACGATCCCCACCCCGCCCCCGATATCGAAATAATCAAGACCGTACCGGTCGCGCAACCGGGCCACCAAGGGCACCATCTTGCGAACCGCCGCCCGAAAAGGAGCCGCGTGGGTGATCTGCGAGCCGATGTGCATCTGGATTCCACGCAAACGGAGATATCGGTTCCCCGCCGCACGCCGGTAAATCGCCGCCACCTCCTCAAAGGGGATGCCGAACTTGTTGGCGTAGGTGCCGGTGGTGATCTTGGCGTGTCCCCCGGCAGCCACGTCGGGATTCACCCGCAGCGCCACGGGGGCCCAGCGTCCCTTCTTCCGACTCGCCACTGCGGCGATCGCCTGCAGTTCCTCCTCGCTTTCGACGTGGAAGGCCTTCACTCCGGCGCGTAACCCGGCCTCGATCTCTTCCTCCGTCTTGCCCACGCCGGCAAAGACACACTTTGCAGCCTGGCCACCCGCCTTGCGCACCCGCTCCAGCTCCCCGCCGCTGACTACATCGAATCCGCTGCCGGCCCTCGCCAGCAAATTCAGGATCGCCAGGTTGCTGTTGGCCTTGACGGAGTAGCAGACCAGCGGATCCAGAGCCCGGAGCACCCCGCGGAGGCGCCGGTAATGATCCAGGATCGTGCCGGCCGAATAAACGTACAGAGGTGTGCCGTGCCGTTGGGCCAGCGCTTCCACGCTAACCCCCTCGACACAGAGCTTTCCGCCCTTTCTCTGGATCCGGTGCATCCGGATAGAATAATGAAATCCCCCCGATCTTCCATCCCCGATCTGCCCCTAAACGTAATCGTAAACGGAAACGATCACTGGCTATTTTGAGATTGATGAATACCTGGCTGGTCAAACAAGAGCCCTCCACCTACCCCTTCTCCCGTTTTCTCAAGGAAAAGAAAGTCGTCTGGGACGGGGTCCGCAACTATCAGGCCCGCAACTTTCTTCGAGGGATGAAGAAAGGAGACCGTGTTCTCTATTACCACAGCGTCGACGAGCGGGCCGTGGTCGGAACCGCCAAGGTATCCCGCACCGCTTTTCCCGATCCCACCGCCCCCCAGGGGGAGGATTGGACCTCGGTGGAGCTAACCGTGGATCGACCCTTGAAAAATCCCGTCACGCTCGATCAACTCAAGGCCGACCCGCGCTTCCGGGATCTTTTGCTCCTCCGCCAGTCCCGGCTCTCCGTCATGCCGGTATCGCCGAAATTATTTCAGGCCCTTCTGAAAATGGGCGGTTGATTCAGCCCTTGGCGTAGACCTCGGCCCCTTTTTGCACGAACTCCTTCGACTTTTGCTCCATTCCAGCCCGAAGCGCCTCCTCCTCCTTCACTCCCTGCTGCGCAGCGTACTTCCGCACATCCTCGGTGATCTTCATCGAGCAGAATTGAGGGCCACACATCGAGCAGAAGTGGGCGCTTTTCGCCCCTTCCTGCGGCAACGTCTCATCGTGAAAGGCCCTTGCCGTGACCGGATCCAACCCCAGGTTGAACTGGTCCCGCCAGCGGAACTCAAACCTCGCCTTGGAGAGCGCGTTGTCGCGGTACTGTGCTGCCGGATGCCCTTTGGCCAGGTCCGCCGCATGAGCCGCGATTTTGTAGGCGATTACCCCCGCCTTCACATCGTCCCGGTTGGGTAGACCAAGGTGCTCTTTCGGCGTCACGTAGCAAAGCATCGCGCACCCGTACCAGCCGATCATCGCCGCCCCGATGGCCGACGTGATGTGGTCATAGCCGGGAGCAATGTCCGTGGTCAGGGGGCCCAGCGTGTAAAAGGGGGCCTCGTGGCACCACTCCAGCTGCTTCTCCATGTTCTCCTGAATCAGGTGCATCGGCACATGACCCGGCCCCTCGTTCATCACCTGCACCCCGTGCTCCCACGCCCGCTTGGTCAGGTCACCCTGCGCCTTCAGCTCGCCAAACTGGGCCTCGTCATTGGCGTCGGCCAAGGAACCCGGCCGAAGCCCGTCGCCGATCGAGAAACTGATGTCGTAGGCGGCCATGATCTCGCAGATGTCATCCCAATGGGTCCAAAGGAAGTTTTCGCGGTGATGGGCGAGACACCACTTGGCCATGATCGATCCGCCCCGACTGACGATGCCCGTCATTCTCCGGGCCGTCAGCGGGATGAAGCGAAGCAGAACTCCCGCATGGATCGTGAAGTAGTCGACCCCCTGCTCGGCCTGTTCGATCAACGTGTCACGGAAGATCTCCCAGGTAAGCTCCTCTGCCTTGCCACCCACCTTCTCGAGGGCCTGATAAATCGGCACCGTACCGATCGGCACCGGGGAATTTCGGAGGATCCATTCCCTCGTCCGGTGAATGTTCTTCCCGGTGGAAAGATCCATCACCGTGTCGGCACCCCAGCGAATCGCCCAGCGGAGTTT
Organism: Verrucomicrobiota bacterium; assembly: GCA_010025475.1. Classification (GTDB taxonomy): domain Bacteria; phylum Verrucomicrobiota; class Verrucomicrobiia; order Methylacidiphilales; family Verrucolacustridaceae; genus Verrucolacustris. The sequence goes on along the minus strand of RGTE01000020.1, from coordinate 5,436 downwards.
TTCCACCTCCTCTTCGATGGAGGAGGCCACGGCGCTGTTGCCGATGTTGGCGTTGATCTTCACCAGAAAATTCCGGCCGATGATCATCGGCTCGAGTTCCGGATGGTTGATATTGGCGGGGATGATGGCCCGTCCCCGCGCCACCTCGTCCCGCACGAACTCGGGGGTGATTTCCCTGGGAATCGCTGCCCCCCATGCTTGCCCGGGATGCTGGAACTTAAGCTGGTCCCGCGGCCCCTGCGACGTCATCTCCACCGCTTCCCGGGCCGACTGAAGTTTCATGTTTTCCCGGATCGCCACAAACTCCATCTCCGGCGTGATGATCCCCTTGCGGGCGTAGTGGAGTTGGGAAACGGAGCCTTGCCTGGCTCGGCGGGGTTGCCTTTTGCCCCCTGGAAATTCCTCCTGGGAAGCCACCGGCCGTTTGCTTTGGCCGTTGTCCTCCGGTCGCACCTGTCTCCCCGCGTAAATCTCGGTGTCCCCCCGTTCCTGAATCCACGTCGCCCGGGGAGTGGGCAATCCGTTACGCACATCGGCCGCGAAATCCGGGTCTCCCCACGGCCCGCTGGTGTCGTAGACCCTGACCGGGTCGTTGGACTGAAGACTCCCATCCGGCATCCGCGTGGCCTGAAGTTCGATTTCCCGGAACGGCACTCGCAGATCGGGCCGGGATCCCTTCACATACACCCGCCTCATGCCTTCCATGGGGTCCAACTCTTCAATCCTGGGGTCCGACTTCGCAATCATGCTGCCTCCTTCCTGGAACGGTTCATGGGAAGGAAAAAGATTGGCTCTCTCCCTCCGGCGGCATGACCCGCTTCAGGTTCTTAGGGTCTCGGAACCATGGCTCCCGACTCTCAGCCCGGCCGTCCGGACTCCCCTGACTTTCAAATCCTAAAATTCTCCGGGGCTGGGTCAACTCCTGCGCTTACTGATCTTCCAACACGCCCACCGGGACGTAACCCCGGCGCCTGTCCATGGTCTCCACCTCGGCATAATCCCCCAACACCCGCCGGACGCTCACCCGGTCACCCCGGTGCAACGTCGAGGTGGCTGGGGTCACCTGGTTCGGACCCGCTTCCTTCAGCGGCACATCGGTAAGAATGATCGCCATCGAGGCATCCCGGTTTCCCGTCCCGGCACATCCCGAGAGCACCACCAGCATCCACAGCCCGGCAAAAAACCTCATGGCCCGAGCCTATCCGGTTGCGGCCCCAGCCGACAATTCACAATCCTCGCTCCTCTCTTTCTTCATCTTCTTTTTCATCTTAATCTCATGGCGTGAGCGGTCGCCTCCTCCTTGATGGAAAATCCTCCGCCTATGAAAACATGGCCGTGGATGAATCCCTTCTCCGTCATGTCAGCGGCCCGATCCTTCGGATTTATGGCTGGAAAAATCCCTGTGTCTCCATCGGCTACTTCCAAAAAGCCTCCGTCGTCACCCGGGGGGCCGACTTTGTCCGCCGCTACACCGGCGGTGGCCTTGTCGAACATGGAAAGGATCTGACCTACACGCTGATCCTTCCTTCCGAACATCCACTGACCCTCGCGGGAACCATCCCCTCTTATCGCTCCATCCACGAGGCGGTGGCTGATGCACTTCGTGCCGCCGGGGTGGAATGTCGGCTCGCCACCAGCCAGCCAAAGCAGGACAACCCCTCCTGTTTTTTGAAGCCCGTCCCTGAGGATGTTTTGGATCGAAGAGGAAACAAGCTGGCCGGAGCCGCCCAACGCCGCACCAGGCAAGGCTGTCTTCACCAAGGGAGCATTCTTTTGCCCGGAACCGTTCCCCCTGCCTTGTCAGGGCTTTTGGCCAAAGAATTCGGCCGCATGCTTCAGACCGATTGGAAGCCAGGCGAAAAAAACGCCGAGGAGAAGGATCTGGCGGAAAAACTCCTTCACGATCGTTACTCCACCCGGGAATGGAATTTTTCGCGCTGAAACCCCCTGAACCCCTGAATCCCTCTTCAGGGGACCTACCGCTTGGAATCTAATGGCTGGCCTTCCTCTTCCCCGCCCCCCAAATCATCACCGCAATCACCACCAGAACCGTCCCGATTAAAATCAGGCTGCCTTTTTGCACCCAGGCCTCGGCCGCTTTCTGGGCAGCCGCGGAACGCGAAAATCTTTCCCCCGCCAGTGCGCTTAACCAAATCCATAGGGGCGTGTAGACCATCGCCCCCAGCGCATTCAGTCCCAGGAATTTCGGGATGGGCATCCGGTGCCGCCCGGCAAAAAAGAAAACACCAAAGCGCACGGCCGGGATGAACCGCCCCAGAAACACCGTCTTGGCGCCGTGTTTTTCATAAAGGCGCTCGATCCGCTGCTGTCTTTTTTCGGAAAAAACGAGCGAGCCAAGACGGGTTTGCAGGAACCACCTGCCGCCCCGGCGTCCTAAAAAATAGACCCACATATCCCCCGCCAAAATTCCGGCGAGGCAGGCCAGCACGGAAAAATGGTACTGGGAGTTTCCCCACCCCACGGAAAGGCCGCTGGCCACCAGCAAGGGCTCCTCCGGGATCGGCACCCCCATCGCGGAAACGAAAAGGATCCCAAACATGGCCAGGTAGCGGTACTGGCTAACTGCTTGAATCAGAAGGTCTAGATCCATGGAACGCTTCCTTGCGGAGGGTGGTTTGCATTGTCCGCATCTGTTTTTCCACTAGAAAAACCGTTCTTTCCCACCATGTATCTTAATATCGGTTTAACTTCCCGGGCCCTTTTCCATTCCTACCTGGGACAGCCTTTCCGGCTTCGCCGCTGGGTCATTACCACCTTCTTTATGCTGCTGCTTTCCTCCTTCTGGATCGTGGTCGCCATCGGCCGCGCCCTCGATCATCTCCTCTTCCCTGGATTTCGCCGCCAAGAAATACGCCGACCGGTCTTTATCATCGCCCCGCCCCGGAGCGGCACCACCTTTCTGCAGAAAATGCTGGCCCAAAACCGGGAGGTCTTTGCGCCTGTGCTGATGTACCAGACCATTTTCCCCAGCATCACCATCCAGAAAATCATCCTGGGAATCGCCCGTCTTGGCTCGGACCGTGACAGCTTCCTGGGCCTCCTCGTCACCTGGTTCGAACGGCGCTTCTTTGGCGGATGGGACAACATGCACAAAATGCGGCTCGCCCAACCGGAGGAGGACGATGGCTTTTTCGTCTACACCTTCGTCACCGAGGCTATTTATCTGCTTTTTCCTTATGTGCGTCTCCTTTGGGGAGCCGGCTTTTCCGACGACCTCCCCGAGGCCCAGCGCCGGCGGCTGATGCGCTACTACCGCTCCTGCCTTCAGCGCCATCTCTATCTTCACGGAAAAAACAAAACCCTTCTCTCCAAAGCCACCCAGCTCTCCGGATCCGTGCTCAGCCTTCGGAAAGAGTTTCCGGACGCCCGCATCATCACCATTCTCCGAAACCCCGCGGAGTCGATCGCCTCCCACGTCAGCGTTTTTTATCCGGTGTGGAAATGGATCGACCCCTCCCTCCCCAAAAAATGCCGGGAATCGCTCGAATACGCCGAGCTGGCCGCCGCCTGGTTCCGTCATTTGGAAGAGAAAGACGGCCGGGCTGACCGCGCCAAATATCTTCGAATTCTATATCGCGACCTCGTCTCGAAGACCGGAGAAACCGTCCGTTCCATTTACCGCCACTTCCGGATTCCTCTCAGCCCCAAGGCCTCCGCCCAGATCACCCGCGCCGCCAAAAAATCCCTCGAATACAAAAGCTCCCACCGTTACTCGCTGCGAGAGTTCGGCCTCTCCGCCGACTGGCTTCGCCACGAACTCGGTCCGATGATGAAAAGAAACGGTTTCACCATCTCCCCGCGCCGTTAAGAGACACCTGCTCTGCCACCCAAAGCATGGTCTGTTCGTTTACGTTGACGATTACGTTTACGCGAAATTTGAGTCTCAGAGTTTCGTAAGCGTAAACCTACGCATAAACGAACAGCGGAAACTATGCCGCCCTCGGATCAAACTTCTGGGCAATCGGCATCCTTCTTCCCACCCCAAACGCCTTCGTCGTGACCTTCAATCCCGGAGCCGCCTGCCGTCTTTTGTATTCGGAGAGGTCGATTTTCCGGACGATCTCTTGTGCCGTCTTTTTGGAAATTCCCTTCTTGGCCATCGCTCCGATCGAACCCTCGTTGACCACGTAACTTTCCAAAATTCGGTCCAGCTCCTCATAGGGAGGCAGGCTGTCCTGATCCGTCTGGTTGGGACGAAGCTCGGCGCTCGGCGCTTTCTCAATGCTGGATTTCGGTATGATCTCCCTTTCCCGGTTCACCCAGCGGGTAATTTTGTAGACCATCGTCTTGGGCACATCGGCGATCACCGCCAAGGCCCCGCACATGTCCCCGTATAGGGTGCAGTAACCCACGGCCAACTCGCTCTTGTTACCGGTGGTCAGGAGCAAGCGGCCTGTCTCGTTGGAAATCGCCATCAGGATCACGCCCCGCAGTCGCGACTGCAGGTTCTCTTCCGTCAATCCCCCCGTCTTCCCGCCCCGGGCCGGAACCAGGGAGGCCAGCATCGCCTGAAAGGAGTTCTCGATCGGAATTTTCAGAAAACGGATCTTCAGGCGCTGGGCCAAAGCCTCGGCGTCCTTGACGCTTCCCTCGCTCGAAAAACGGCTGGGCAGGGCAACTCCCAGGACCTTGTCGGGCCCCAAGGCGTCCGCCGCAATCACCGCGGTCAGGGCGCTGTCGATGCCGCCACTCAGTCCCAACACGACTTCGTGAAAACCGCATTTCCGCAGATAGTCCCGTGTGCCGAGCACCAACGCCCGGTAAACCTGCTCCTCCGCAGGAGCCCAACTCGGCTGGGACTCTTTTCCCTGAAGATCCACCACCCAGGACTGCTCGATGAAAGCCGCCCCCTGACCGATGACCCCCCCTTTTTTGCCCACCACCAGACTTTGCCCATCAAAAACCAGTTCGTCATTGCCTCCGACCGCATTCACCTGCACCACCGGAATCTTGCTCCGCACTGCCACTTCCCGAAGAAGCCGATACCGCGTTTTTTCCTTATCCAGGTTCCACGGGGAGGCAGAGAGGTTGATCAAAAAATCGATCCTTTTTTTCATCAGCTCCCGCACCGGATCCCGCCGGTAGCGACGCATCGGCCAAACATCCTCGTCGTTCCAGATATCCTCGCAGATGGTGACCCCCACCCTGGTCTTGCCCAGCTGGATCGGCTCAGAGCTTTCCCCGGGCTCGAAATAACGGTCCTCGTCGAATACGTCATAGGTCGGCAGCAACGCCTTCCGCGCCACCACCCGTTTCTTTTTTTGCTGCAAAAGAAACGCGGAATTGTGCAGCGGCTTTCCGTCCTTGCCCTTGAACGTCTCAATGCCCCCCATCAATAATGGAACTTTGCCGATGTGGGTTGCCATGCCCTTCATGGCCTTTTCATGGGCCTCCACGAAGTCCTTGCGGTTTAAA
>RGTE01000190.1 GCA_010025475.1 Verrucomicrobiota bacterium | reverse complement strand
CGCGCATACTCGTCCGCATCCGCCCGGCCCGACGCCCCCTCTTTCAGCTCCCGCTCATCCAGTCGCGACAGTTTCCCGTAGTTCGCGAACGACTTCACCCGGTAGTAAACCGAACCGCCTGATTCATAGGCGTGGCCCGATTTCACCAACCTCTCCACCAATGCGATCTGTTTTGAGATAAACTCTGTTGCCCGCGGCTCCTTGGCCGGTTTTTTCAGTCCCAGCGCCTCCCCGTCCTTGTGAAACCGGTTTGTCCAACCCTGGGTAAAATCCTCCAGCTTCTGCTTCGCATCCCGCGCCCCCTTGATCGTCTTGTCGTCCACATCGGTCAGGTTGCGGACATGCTTCACCTTTCCGCCCGCCGCCTCCCAGACCCGGACGAGCAGGTCCTGGACCACGAAGCTTCGGAAGTTTCCGATATGGGCCGGACCGTAGACCGTCGGTCCGCAGGCGTAGAACTTGAGCTCCTTTCCTTCCGAGGCCGTCAGCGGCCGCACCGACCTCGTCGCCGTGTCAAAAAGCCTCACCTCATCCATCCGCGGAAAATAACAGGAAGATTTAAATCTGGAACCCTAAGCTTGGCGGATACCGAATGGCATTGCCTTGGTAGGGCCAGACGTCCCGGCGGGCCGTGCGCGAGACACACCTTTCAAGATTCAATACGGCCTGCCCGGAGGTCAGGCCCTACCTAGCTGTCAGCCCCCTAATCTTAATCTTCATCTTAATCTCAGGCGGCGATATATTTCCGATTCCTTGAGCCCCAAGTTTTCCATCCCAATTAGAAGTCGCCGCCTCCGCCGTACCCCCGGGATCCGGCGGCTGTTTTCGGAAACGTCCGTCTCCCCGTCCCACCTGGTCGCCCCCCTCTTTGTGAAAGACGGCTCGGGCGCTCCCACTCCTATCTCCAGCCTCCCGGGTCACTTTCGCCATCCTATCTCTTCCATCCTCCGTCACGCCTCAGGGTTGGTTAATCGCGGCGTCGGCGGGATCGCCATCTTCCCCTGCATCGAACCTTCCCTCCGCACCAAGGAAGGCCAGGCTGGACTCAACCCCAAGGGCCTCATCCCCCGCACTCTCCGCGCCCTGAAAAAAGAACTCCCGGATCTGCCTGTCTTCGCCGATGTCGCCCTCGATCCCTACACGTCCCACGGTCACGATGGTGTCCTCGACAAATCCGGACGCGATGTCGACAACGACGCCACCCTGGCCCTGTTGGCCAAACAAGCGGCTGTTTTGGGCGGCGCCGGGGCCGACTTCGTCGCTCCATCCGACATGATGGACGGCCGGATCGGGGTGATTCGCTCGGCGCTAGACTCCGCCGGGCTCACCTCCACCGGCATTCTTTCGTACGCCGCCAAGTTCGCCTCCTCTTTTTATGGTCCGTTTCGCGATGCCGTCGGTAGCGCCCAGGCGGCCGGCACCCGCTCGCTCGACAAGCGCACCTACCAAGCCGATCCGGCCAACCGGCGCGCCATCCTCCGCGACGCCCTGCTCGACGAAAAGGAAGGTGCCGATGCGCTCATGGTGAAACCGGCCGGGCCTTATCTGGACATTCTCCGGGATCTGCGCGAAGCCACACGGCTCCCACTTGCGGCTTACCAAGTTTCCGGTGAGTACGCCCAGATCCACGCCGCCGCCCAAAAGGGCTGGCTCGATCTAAAAAAATCCCGCGACGAAACCCTTCTCTCCATCCGCCGCGCCGGCGCTGACATCATCTTTACGTACTTTGCACAAGATTTCTGAAACGCGCCTCGTTCTTGGATTAGGTGGAAGGATTAGGATTAAGAAAACTTAGGTTTTGGGCCTTAAACTCTCCTAATCTTTATCCTAATCCTAATCCCGGTTCCCGCTCTTCCATTCAAACTCGCCTCACTTACAATCATGAGATGTCCGAACCGGCCTATCAGCTCATCGAGGTCAAGGTTCAGAACCTCCAGCAGATCTTTAATTCGATCGACCCCTCCCCCTTTCATGAGCGCGACCTCGACCCCGAGGCCGAGGAATTCATCGTCAGCTGGGCCCAGGAGCACAACCTCAAGCGACCCTTCAAGCTCGTCGTCCATCTCGGTCAAACTCCCGACCGGGCCGAGGCCGAAAGAATTCTCCAGGGAGCGATCCGGAACTACTTCAACTACCGCTACGAATTCAACCAGCGGGAGCTGAAACAGCTACTCCGTTACGGCTGGACCAGTCTACTGATTGCTTTCGGATTTTTGGCCGCCTGTCCTCTTCCAGCATGCTGACTTGGTCGGTGGTGAGAGGAGGGTTGGGGAGGATTCGTTCCG
>RGTE01000189.1 GCA_010025475.1 Verrucomicrobiota bacterium | reverse complement strand
ATCGGGATGAAGCCGGCGGGCGGGATCGCCAACTCCAAACAGGCCCTGCATCTGTTGGTGATGGTGCGGGAGGTGTTGGGGTCGGACTGGCTGACGCCCGACCTGTTCCGGATCGGGGCCAGCCGCCTGCCCAACGACATCCTCATGCAACTGGAAAAGGAGCGGACGGGCGTGTACCAAGGAGGGGACTACTTTTCCAATGACTGATCCGTCGACGATTTCCAAGGGGTCCGACTGGGGCTACGCACCCGCACCGGAGAGCACCGATCATATCCGGCTGAAGAGCCGCTATGGGCTTTTCATTGAAGGAAAATTTACGCCCCCTGCCTCCGGAAAATACTTTCAGACGATCAACCCGGCGAATGAGAAGGTCCTGGCCGAGGTGGCCGAAGCCGGGGAAAAGGACGTCGACCGCGCCGTGCAAGCCGCCCGCAAGGCCTACGACAAAGTGTGGCGCAAGATGTCTGGCCGGGAGCGCGGAAAGTACGTCTACCGGATCGCACGGATTATCCAGGAACGGGCACGGGAGTTGGCGGTGGTGGAGTCGATGGACGGCGGCAAGCCGATCCGGGAGTCGCGCGACATCGACATCCCGCTGAGTGCCGCACACTTTTTCTATCACGCGGGCTGGGCCGACAAGCTGGCCTACGCGTTCCCGGGAAGGAAGGTTTCCCCTGTGGGGGTGGCCGGGCAGATCATCCCGTGGAATTTTCCTTTGTTGATGGTGGCGTGGAAGGTCGCACCGGCGCTGGCCTGCGGGAATACGGTGGTTCTGAAGCCGGCCGAGACGACCCCGTTGACCGCCCTGCTGTTCGCCGAGATCTGCCAGGAGGCCGGATTGCCCGACGGAGTTTTTAACCTTGTGACTGGGGCTGGGGCTACCGGAGCAGCCTTGGTGAAACACCCGGATCTGGACAAGGTGGCCTTTACGGGTTCGACCGAGGTGGGGAAGGCGATTCAGAAGTCGCTGGCCGCGCGGGGAACCAAGTTGACGCTTGAGCTGGGAGGAAAAGCCGCCCACATCATCTTTGAGGACGCCACCCTTGACCAAGCGGTGGAAGGGATCGTGAACGGGATTTACTTCAACCAAGGCCACGTCTGCTGTGCTGGATCCCGGCTTTTTGTGCAGGAGAGCGTGGAGGAGGAGGTGATTGCGAAGTTAAAGGCTCGGATGGAGACGCTGATTGTGGGCGATCCGCTGGACAAGAACACCGATATCGGCGCGATCAACTCACGTGCCCAGTGCGACCGGATCAACGACTACCTACGGATCGGCGTGGAGGAGGGTGCGGAGCTATTCCAGACCCGCTGCACTGTACCAGGCAAGGGATTCTGGGTGCGGCCGTCCTTCTTCACCAAGGTGGCCCAGTCCCACCGGATTGTGCAGGAAGAGATTTTTGGGCCGGTGCTGGCAATCCAAACCTTCCGCACACTGAATGAGGCGCTGGAGAAGGCAAACAACACGCCGTATGGGCTTTCCGGTGGGGTGTGGACGGACAAGGGTTCGAAGATCTTCAAGGTGACGCGCGGAATCCGTGCCGGAGTGATCTGGGCCAACACTTTCAACAAATTCGACCCGACTTCGCCTTTCGGCGGTTACAAGGAGAGCGGATACGGGCGCGAGGGAGGCCGGCACGGACTCAAGCCGTACGTGGAGCTGTCATGAGGCGCCATGGAACCAACGGGCGGCTGGATGTCCGCAAGACATACAAGATGCTCATCGGGGGTGCCTTTGTGCGATCTGAATCCGGGCGGGCGCTGGATGTGGAGGCGCCGGGCGGAAGATGGCTGGGGCACGTTTGTCGTGCCTCGCGGAAGGATTTCCGGAATGCGGTGGTGGCAGCGCGTAAAGCCGCGCCCGGTTGGGGTAGTACCACGGCTTATCTGAAGGGACAGATTCTCTACCGGGCGGCGGAGATGCTTGAGGGAAGGGCGGCCGGTTTTGAGACGGTGTTGCAGTCGATCGGCCTGAGCGCGTCAGCGGCCAAGGCCGAGGTGGCGGCCTCGATCGATTTGCTGGTTTATTACGCGGGCTGGACGGACAAATATCTGCAGGTTTTCGGCGCGGTGAATCCGGTGGCCAGTCCCCACTTTAACTTCTCCGTGACCGAACCGATGGGAGTGGTGGCTTTTGTGGCCGGGGAAAAACGGCCGTTATTGGATCTGGTGGCGGGGATCGCCCCAATCATCGTCGGCGGCAACGTCGTGGTGGCCCTTTCGACCGGTCGTGCGGCGGTGGCGGCGATGGAGCTGGGTGAGGTGCTGGAGACCTCTGACCTGCCGGGCGGGGTGGTGAA
>RGTE01000188.1 GCA_010025475.1 Verrucomicrobiota bacterium | reverse complement strand
GCGGACGGGCGAGCCCACCCGGGAGGGTTGTTGGGGTATGACCGGCTGGGGGCGTTGGCCCGCGGTTTCCGGGACCAACCGGCGCAGGCGTGCCGGCCTTTCGGCCGGGAAAGAAAAGGGTTCGTGGTCGGGGAAGGCGCGGCCTTCCTGGTGTTGGAGGAAAAAGTTCGGGCGGAGAAACGAGGTGCGAAGATTTATGCGGAGATCCGGGGGGCGGCGGAGGGATGTGATGCGTTCCGGATCACCGATCCGGGGGAGGACGCGGTGGAGGCGGCGTTCTGCATCGAGTCGTGCCTGAAGGATGCGGGGATGAAAGCGGGCGAGGTGGAAGCGGTGGTGAGCCATGGGACGGGAACGCCGGCCAACGACCGGGTGGAGGCGAGTGCCTTGCGGCAGATTTTTGGTGAGCGTCAGCCCTGGGCGAACGCGCCGAAATCCAGGATCGGCCATCTTTCGATGGCGTGCGGGGCGGTGGAGTCGGTGATCGCGGTGTTGGCCCTGCGGGAGAATTTTTTCCCGTCCACGGTTTCGGAACGCTGGGAGGGGGATCCGGAGTGCCCGGTGCGGATGGCCCGGGCGCCGGGGGTGAAGGGAGTCCGGTCGGTGTTGAAGCCTTCCTTTGGTTTTGGCGGGCAGAATGCCTGCCTGTTGTTCCAAAAAAGCTGAGCCTTTGCGGTTGGCCTCCCCGAGGGGGTGCGATATTTTTTCCAGCTATGCCGACCTACGAGTACGTGTGTGAGAAGTGCGGGGCGCATTTGGATATTTTCCAGTCGATGAAGGACGCGCCGCTGAAGACGTGTCCGAAGGACAAATGTCCCAAGAAGGTTTGGGGCAAGGGCAAGATCCAGCGACAACTGGGCACCGGGGCCGGATTTATTTTCAAGGGCAGCGGTTTTTACATCACCGATTACCGGAGCGCGGGCTACAAGAAGGCGGCCAAGGAGGCGGGCGGGGGTGGAGAAAAGAGCGGGGGCGGGGAGAAGAAGTCGTCGGATTCGTCCGGGGGTGGAAAATCAAAAGGCGGAGAGGGCAAGTCGTCCAAATCGTCGTGACCCTGCGGGGTGTGGGATTCGTTTTGGTTTTGTGCGGGTGGGGGTGTGTCGCCGTTGCCGCCACGGGCACGGCCAAGGGGAAATCGGTGAGCGTACGGATCGATTCGGAAGACCGGTTTCAGGCGGCCCAGGTGGCAACGGCCTCGGCCGCGGCGACGGATTTGTTCGACGAGCTGACCCAGACGCAACTGCCGAAGCCGTTGGAAATCCGCGGGCGGCTGGTGACGGGTGGGCCGGCTTCTCCCGGGCTGAAGTGGGCGTCGGCCCGGCGGGTAGGGATGGAGGCGGATCCGGCGGCCGAGGATTTTGCCGCAGCATGGGTTTCGGCGGTGATCCTGGCGAGGATCCAGGCTGCGGCCGGGAGCCGGGAGGGGCAGGGATCCTTTCGTTGGTTGGCGGAGGGATGTACCGGGAAGGCGACTCCGGGGGAGGAGGCGATGTGGGATCGGGTGGCGGCGCGGGTGGCAGGTCTGGAGGAGTCATCGTTGAAAAAGATCCAGGCTTGGCCGCTGGAGGGCTCGTTGGGGGAGGACCGGGTGACGCGGGGACTGCGGCGGTTGTTGGCGGCACGGCTGGTGTCGCGGGCGGTGGCGGCGGAGAACCGGATCCGGCTGCAGGAGTGGGTGGCGGTCGGGTGTCCGGGGAATTTTTGGCCGGATTCGGCAGAGGTGGACGGGGCGTGGAAGCGGAGCCTCGGTCAGCCCGATCTGCGCACGGGAACCTCGCCGCGGACACCGGAACAGACCGCAAGACGGCTGCGCGAGTTGGCCATGGAGTTGGCGCAAAGCGGGGTGCGGGGAAACCAAGGGGCCGAGGAGATTGGGATCGAGCTGATGAAGCTGGAGGCCACCGCGGATCCCTTTCTCCGCCCGGCGATTTTCCGCTACCGTCAGGCCATGTCCAAGGGAGAGGAGAATGAGGAAGGGAAACAGGAAAGGGAGGCGGCGTTGCAGGATGCGGATTTGGCGGTGGAACGGTGGCGGCGTTGGCGGGTCCAGGCGGACAAGCTGTTGGACTGGTATGAGCTGAACGATCCCGACCTGCGGCTGGGGCCGGCGCTGCGGCAGTGGGAGGAGAACCTTCCGAAACCGGGAAAGGAAGGGCGACCGACGGGATTCGAACCCGCGACAGCCAGAACCACAATCTGGAGTTCTACCAACTGAACTACGGCCGCCATCGATGAGCACGGACAAGATACCCGCCCCGTGGGGGGGAGCCAAGCCCGCCGGCACCCCGGTGATCGCGATCACCG
>RGTE01000187.1 GCA_010025475.1 Verrucomicrobiota bacterium | reverse complement strand
CGGGACGGTGCGCCGGAGTACCGGAATCCGCTGGGCTTGAGGGATTCGCTGAAGTTTGCCGCCTTTTACGCGTTGATCGTCTACCTCGTAAAGGCTGGGCAGGCGCGTTATGGGGAAAAAGGGATCGACACCGTAAGCGCCCTGTCCGGCCTGATGGATCTGGACGCAATCTCGCTTTCGCTCACACGGATGGCGGGCGAGGGTGGGATCCTGGAGATAGCGGTGAAGGGAATCCTGATCGCCACGGTGGCAAACACGTTAGTGAAGGCGGGGGTGGTGGCGATTTGGGGGAGTTCGAAGATGCGGCTTCTGGTTCTTCCGGTGATGGCGGCCACGGCGGTGGTAGGCGTCGGGTTTGTGGTGATGAAATAGGGATTAGGATGAGGATTAGGATTAAGGAAATCGAGAGCCGGGAAGTTTAAGCCGACTTAATCCTAATCTTTCCACCTAATCTGGAAATCCGGCGGCTAGGCCGCCCGGATTTCCACCGGCATGGTGCTCAGGCGGTGGTAGATTTTGCTAAGTCGGTAACGGGGCCACCAGCGATACAGATAGATGTCGAGAGGGCGCCACATGGCCACCCAGCCAATGATGACCAGGCCCTCGCGCACAATGGCTTTGAACCGACCAAGCTCCGGATTGATAGCCTGCGCGGCCGTGACACATGCAGCTAAAAATCCGAGCGCAATCAATAAGCTGGTCCAGCCATAACGAAGGAGCTGTTTGAGCTCCCGCTGGTTAAATTCGTAGCGATAGTTGAAGTAGTTGCGGATGGCGCCCTGGAGAATCCTTTCAGCCTCGGCCCGATCTGTGGTTTGGCCGAGATGGACGACCAATTTAAAGGGGCGCTTAAGGTTGTGTTCCTGGGCCCAGCTGACGATGAACTCCTCGGCCTCGGGATCGAGGTCGCGCTCATGGAAGGGGGAGGGGTCGATGGAGTTGAAGATCTGCTGGAGGTTCTGAACCTTGACCTCAATGAGCTGGTGGGTTGGCTCGAGCATCATAGAATTGTAAGCTGATGGATCAGGAAGAAAAGAGGGAGCTCTCGCAGCAGATAGCAGTTAGGAGATAGGGCGACATGGTTTCTGATAGATTAAGATAAAGATGAAGATTAAGGAAAGTTACTTAGCCCAATGCAGTCACTTTATTCAGGGGTTCTAATTGGAATAGACGCGGTAGCCGGCATCGCGCAGGAATTCGGCCTCCAGGGCCTCGGCCAGGGTGGCGTGGCCGGAGGTGAGATAGTCGTCGGGCGGCTCAAGATCGTGCCTCCGGCCCCGGAAATACTTTTTGACGATTTTACTGCCGCGAACCCTGGGGTTGTCCCCCGGGCCGGGACCGAAGCGGTGAAGGCGGATGCGCTTGTCCACGTCGTGGGTTGATCCGACGTAGAGGCAACCGCGGCCGGGGTCTTTCCCGCAGCCGGGGTTTTGGGCGGCAAAGTTGGGCTCCTCCAGAACTTTGGGATCGAGCTCCAGAACATAGATCCGGCCCCGGTAAATGAATCTGGGTTTGCGGGGAGCGGTGGTTGGGCGGGTCGGCATGGCGGGTGAGGTTATTTTTCCAGGGGGTCGGAGACAACGTAGGGGTTGTTGGCGCTATCGGCGGAGAATTCGCTGCCGTAGAGGCTGTAGGGGTTGTTGATGCTGGTGGCGCTGAAGGCACTGCCGTAGAGGCCGAAGGGGTTGGAGGTGGATTCGGGGTCGAACTCATTGGCGCTGACGACGCCGAGGTAGGTGCCGTCGCCAGCGACGAGGACGGGAGGGTTGGCCAGGCCCCGGGACGGGGCGGAGGCGGAGATTAGGATTAAGATTAAGATTAAGATGAAGGGAATATTGGATATGGGATATTGGATATGTTTGTTTTTCATGAGGTGGGGGGCTTTCGGGGTTAGATTAAGATTAAGATGAGGTGGATGGTTTAAGGTTTGGAAGGGTTGCGGAGGGTTTTGGGTTGGCGGCGTTTTTCCTTATCGATGCAGAGTTGGACGGACTGGTCATCGAGGAGGAGGGCTTGGCGGAAGAAGGTATCGAAGCCGGTATCGCCCAAGAGGCCGCGCCGGGTGCGGGGGTTGAGGTAGGAGATGGTGACGGCCTGGAAGGCCCACTTGAGGAAATCGGGGAAGTGGGGGTTTTGGAGGAGGGGATCGAGGGCCTGGACGGGGTTGCGAACGGGCTCGTCGACGCGGCAGTGGGTGATGTAAGGCCGGGATTCCGGGAATCGGCGGGTGAGGGAGACGGTGGTGTTGGGGTGTTGGGTGAGGGTGGGCATGGTGTGGGGTCCTTTCGTTGGGGGGTTTAGGAAGA
>RGTE01000186.1 GCA_010025475.1 Verrucomicrobiota bacterium | reverse complement strand
TTAAACAACGCTAAAACAATTTCAAACCCAGCTTCCTACACAGGTAGCATTAGCAACCAAACCCGAGGTGCTAGCTCGTTAAATAACTCCGGTTGGTTTATCGGAGATCAGGGTGGTTTTTATACCGATGGATCGACCAACGCGAGCCCATCTGGGAATATTCGATCTGTCAAAGCTTTCGGTTCGACAGTTTATGCATTTACTGCATCAACAAGCGCTCCTTCAGTCGGCATTATTTCAGCAACCTCAGGCGGGACTTACACGGGCCTGTCCGGTCTGGCGAATGGAGCAACCACCAGACAAGATTTCTACTTAGTATCGTCCGGGGGGAATAGCACCTTTGATATTCTTTACGTGTTGGACGCGACGGCAACAAATGCAGGCACAATCTATAAGTATTCTTTGGTAAGCGGCAGTTGGACAACGAATGGGACGTACACCACTTCATTCGGTGGATTTGGTTTGTGCGCCAAGAAAAATGGAAGCGGAGCCGATCTTTTCGTCACCACCGGCAACGGAGCCACAACTAACAACAGTGTGATCAAGCTCACCGACACGGCCGGCCACAACTCGACTATCAGCATCACAACCGCGGATAATAGGACACTATATACCGCGGGGACCGGCACGATCCTTAAGGGTGTCGCCTTTGCGCCCGTCTCCGCCGCGACGCCAACGATCTCGACGAGCGGAACCTTGACTGCAGTCAACACCACGTACGGAACCGCCACGGCGAGTCCGACCAGCTTTACGGTTTCTGGTAGTAACCTGACGGGTAATTTGACGGTGACACCACCGCCGGGGTTTGAGGTTTCTACCAACAGCACCTCCGGCTACTCCACTTCCAGCATCACCATCACCGCGAGTGGCACCTTGGCGAGTACCACGGTTTACGCCCGGCTAGCAGCTGCCACCGTGCCCGGTACTTATTCCGGTGACATCACGGTATCCGGGGGTGGTGCCACAAGCCAAACTGTGGCCACGGCGAGTAGCACCGTGGCGACGAAGGCTTTGACGATCACGGGACTGACGGCGCAGAATAAAACCTACAACGGTTTGACCGGTGCAACCGTCACCGGTACAGCGGCCCTTTCCGGGGTGGTCGGAAGTGACACCGTGACCCTCGGCGGAACGCCCAGTTATACCTTCTCCTCCGCCTCCGTCGGAGCAGGAAAATCGATCACCACGACCGGCTATACGATCACCGGCGGACAATCAAGTCGCTACACGCTGACCCAGCCTAGTTTTACGGCTGATATCACTACCGCCGCACTCACCTTCACGGCCAACAACATCAACAAGGTACAGGGCAACACCCTGACAGGCGGAGCGGGCTCCACGGCGTTCACCTCCAGCGGACTGCAGAACGGGGAGACAGTGGGAACGGTCACGATCACGTACGGGACGGGGGCGTTGGCAGGGGATGCGGCGGGCACGTATTCGGGGCAGGTCACTCCCTCGGCTGCCGCGGGAGGAACCTTCACCGCCTCCAACTATAACATTTCCTATGTGTCCGGGGATATCATCGTCAGCGCGACCCCAACGATCAGCGCGCCTGGAAGTTTGAGTGCGGTTTCCACCACCTACGGCACGGCGACGGCTTCCCCCACCTCCATCTCCGTATCGGGCGGTAACCTGACGGGCAACCTTTCCGTTGCGGTTCCCAGCGGTTTTGAAGTGTCCTCAGACGGCACGAACTACAGTGCGGGACCGTTGACCCTGACCGCCTCCAGCGGAACCGTGGGCAGCACCACGATCTACGTGCGGTTGCCGGCCACGGCCAGCGTGGCCAGCTCCCCGTACTCCGGTAATCTCACCATTTCCGGTGGTGGGGCGACCACGGTGAACATCGCTATTCCCAATAGCACGGTGACGGCCAAAGCGCTGACGATCACGGGCATCTCCATTGCCAACAAGGTGTATGACGGCAACACCACGGCAACGATCAGCGGCACCGCCGCTTACAACGGCCTGGTTAACGGGGATTCGTTCTCCGTGACGGGATCGCCCAGTGCGAGTTTCGGGAGCAAGACCGTGGCCAACGGCAAGAGCGTGACAGTGAGCGGCTACACCGCGCCGAGTTCCAACTACAGCATTGCCCAGCCAACTGGATTGACAGCCGACATCACGGCCAAGGCCCTGACCGTGACAAGTGCTGCAGTGACTACCAAAACTTATGACGGCAATACGACGGCCACGATCACCGGAACCCTCACGGGGGTGATTGCCGGCGACACCGTGACCCTGAGCGGCACGGGCACGTTTGCCAGCGCAGGCGCAGGGACCGGAATCAGTGTCACCAGCACCAGC
>RGTE01000185.1 GCA_010025475.1 Verrucomicrobiota bacterium | reverse complement strand
CTCCAGCAACTCAAACAGCACCGCCTCGGTGGTGGTCACGACAATCCCGTCGTGCCTCATTTCCTGCAGAGCCAGTTGCCGATCCGAATCATTTCTCGATCCCACCGCATCCGCCACCAGCACGGGTTGTACCTCCCGGAGCCGAAGTTCGTAAACCGTCTGCCGGACACAGACGTGAGTTTCACATCCCGCCACCAAAACCCTCTTTTTTCCCAGGTTCTTTCCCGCTTCGGCCGCGGAGAATTGGGTTTTCGAAACCGGGGACACCTTCCCGGCCGCCTGCAGGATCGCCGGCAGGGTCTTTCCCAGTTTGGCCGGAACCTGCTCTGTGATCGCCACCGGCACCTCCAGCAACTTAGCCGCCTTGACCAGGATCTCCACCCGCTCCACCCAGTCCGCCGGCTCTTTCACCGCGGCCACCAGCTTTTCCTGGACGTCCACGACCAAGAGACCGGTGTCGGCGGGTCGTAATCGCCAGGACATGTTATCCCTCCTCGGAGGACGAGGATTGCAGGGATGCAATCACGTTCAGATCCTCCAGCGTGGTGACGTCCCCTTTGACCGCCCCACCGGCGGCGATCTCCTTCAGCAGGCGCCGCATGATCTTTCCGCTCCTTGTCTTGGGCAGAGCCTCCGCAAAACGAATCTGATCCGGCTTCGCGATCGGACCGATCTCCTTGCTGACCTGCTCCCGCAGGGCCGCCACGAGATGGTCCCCCGCTTTTTGCCCCGCCTTCAGGGTGACGAAGGCCACCACCGCCTGCCCTTTCAGTTCATCGGGACGCCCAACCACGGCTGCTTCGGCCACCGCCGGATGGGTCACCAGGGCGCTCTCCACTTCGGCCGTTCCCAACCGGTGCCCGGACACATTCAACACATCGTCGATCCGGCCGATCACATGAAAATAACCGTCCTTGTCCCGCTTGGCGCCGTCTCCCGTGAAGTAACAGCCGCGCACCTCGCTCCAGTACTGTTTTTTGTAGCGTTCCGGGTCGCCGTAAATGGTCCGGAGCATGGACGGCCAAGGCTTCCGGATCACCAATTTGCCCTGCACCCCGTCCTTCACCGGCTTGCCGTGGTCGTCCACGACCGCCAGATCCGCCCCAAAGAAAGGAACCCCTGCCAATCCCGGCTTCATCACATGAACCCCCGGCAGGGTGGTCAACATGTGGCTGCCCGTCTCCGTCTGCCACCAGGTGTCCACGATCGGACAACGGCCTCCGCCCACCACCCGGTGATACCAGTGCCACGCCTCCGGGTTGATCGGCTCGCCCACCGAGCCAAGTAGCCTCAGGGTGGAGAGATCGTGTTTCTGGACCCAATGGTCGCCCCAGCGGATAAACGCCCGGATCGCCGTGGGTGCCGTGTAGAAAATCGTCACCCGGTGCTTCGCGATGATCCGCCAGAACCGGTCCGGCTCGGGTTGGTTGGGCGCCCCTTCGTACATCAGCGTGGTGGCCCCGTTGCTCAAGGCCCCGTACACCGCGTAACTGTGACCGGTCACCCAGCCCACGTCGGCCGTGCACCAAAAGAGATCCGACTCCTGCAGATCAAAAACCCATTTTGTGCTCAAATGAGCCCCGAGAAGATAGCCCGCCGTCGAATGCAGGATGCCCTTCGGCTTGCCGGTGCTGCCGCTCGTATAAAGGATAAAAAGAGGATCCTCGCTTTCCATTTTCTCGGGCGGGAAGTTCGGCGGCTGATCGTGGGTGATCTCGTGCCACCACCGATCCATCTCGTTCAGTTTTTCCACCGTCCCGGTCCGTTTCAGCACAATGACCCGGCGAACTTCCGGACATCCGGCCACCGCCGCATCGACATTTTTCTTTAAATTCACCACCTGACCCCGCCGGTATCCGCCATCGGCGGTGATCACCAACTTGGCCCCGCAGTCCTGGATCCGGTCCTTCAGGGCTTCGGCGCTGAAGCCGCCGAAGACCACGCTGTGCACGGCGCCGATCCGCGCGCAGGCCAGCATGGCGATCGCCGCCTCGGGCACCATGGGAAGATAAATCATCACCCGGTCCCCTTTCCGGATCCCCTCCCCTTGGAGGGCATGGGCAAACCGGCAGACCTCGTCATGCAGCTGCTGATAGGTCAGCACCCGCACATCGCCCGGCTCCCCCTCGAAAACGATCGCCGCCTTGTGCCGACGGGGTCCGTCCAGATGCCGATCCAGACAATTGTGGCTGAGATTGAGCCGGCCGCCGCCAAACCATTTCGCAAACGGCTCTTTCCATTCCAACACCTTTTTGGGCTCCTCAAACCAGTGCAGTTCCTCTTTGGCGATCCGGCCCCAGAACTTTTTCG
>RGTE01000184.1 GCA_010025475.1 Verrucomicrobiota bacterium | reverse complement strand
CAGAAGTATGAAGATTGGGTTGATTCCCTAATCGATGAGCTCTTCAAGCCCGGCGGCTTGGCCGATGGCAAGATCGTCCAACTCCGCGCCAACCAATTCCCCGGAGGTAACTAACCATGGCTAAATTCATCGACCTCGGCCAAAAGAAACCCGACGACCCCATCTTCACCGAAGGGATCCGTTTTATCTCGATCTGCAAACCCACATCACCGGTAGGGGCCGTTACCCTTAACGACCCGTGCCCAGACCCCGCAACCGCCCAACCAGAAGTCCCAGAAAATCAGACTCGAAAGGAAACCACCACATGAACCCAATCCTCTTCGAGCAAAGCGAGAACCCTTCGAAGCTCAGCGAGCCTGCCGAGACTGAGCGAAGTAGGGTACTTCGTCTTAAACTTAATCTCTCTTCCTGCCTCGCCTCCCTCCTGCTTCTTGGCTGCACCTTGGGTCGTTGTGAAGACCAACTCTTCGCCTGCTACAATCAGGGGTACCTCACCTTGGAGGACGAAGACCATTCGGTTTACGTCTCCAGCGGTGGCAACACCTACCTGGGGCGGGCGGATGAGAATGGCGACTTCATCGTCCTTGGCCGGAAGCCCAACACCTCCGCCTTCGGCCAGATCTTTGATAACGGCAACGTCATGATTCTTTATTCCAATCCCGATGAATGATCAAAACGCTGATGTTTTAGGCCCGAGGATCGAATCCTCTTTCGCTTGGTAGGGGCGGTTATCCTTAACCGCCCGTGCTCAACCTTGATTCGTCACTTCATCCTAATCTTCATCTTCATCTTCATCTTAATCATAATCGTCCCCTAAATCTCCTCCACCCCGCACCTCTTCAGATACTCATACGTCCCATCATAATACTCCGGCGCCCGCGTCGGATCCCAGGCCTCCCCCTTCGGCACATAGATCACCATCCCCTGCCGCGCCCGCGTCAGCAGCACCCGGTACGTGTTCTTCAGATACCGCTGATGCTCCTCCTTCTTCACCTGATGCCATTTCGCCCCCACAAACGACCGATGCACCCACTCCTTCCCCACCCTCCGGAAATCCCCATCCCACGCCACCAACGCCCAGTCCACCTCCAGCCCCTGCACCTGCAATCCCCTTGCGTCAGCAAAAACAACTCCCCCGCGGGACGCGCTGTTCCGGATGGGCGGGGAAGGTCCCAGGGGGCCAAATTCCGTCGCCGGATCCTCCAGATAGTTTATTTAGGGGTTATAGTGGAAGGTGGAAGGTGGAAGGGGTTCGTGAAGGTGAGCGTTAAGGTGAACGGGGACGGAAGTTTTTAGTTTAAGTTTAAGTTAAAATTGAAGTGAGGCTGGGGGCTTTCAGGATTCGAAGAGGGAGCGGTCGAGGCGGCTTTGGCGGATGATGGAGCCGAGGGTGCCGGGCTTCAGTTCTCGGTGGAGCGGGACGGGGATGGTGATGGTGCCGGAGCCCTCTTTTTTCTGCATGACGCGGTGGCTTCCTTTTTGGCGGACGGCGACAAAACCATGCTCAACGCTTGGGCATATTCCGCCTCGAACTGGGTGATCCAGGTCTCGCCACCGAGGCGTTGGCGGATCTCCCCCGCGGAGGCGGTTTCGAAAAAGAGGTCGACGGCTTCGCGCAGGTTGGCGAGGGCGGATTCCGGGGTGGGGCCTTGGCTGGCAATGTCCAGATCCGGATTGAGGGCGACGTACTCCTTGCCTTCCTTGCTGATGACGGCGGTGAGGCGGGTTTTCACTTACTAGGTAGTTTAAGCGGAAATACGGCGATCGGCCAGGATGCGGAGCACGAGGGCCTCCACTTTGGCGACGGCCTCATCCCGGGTGGCTCCGTAGGCCATGGCGCCGGAGATCACGGGAACTTCGGCGATCCAGCGGCCGTCCTGCTCGCGTTCGACTTGTACTTTCACTTAGGCAGTTTCGGTCGCGGGAGTTGGTAAGTCAATGGGGGGATCTGGAGTGGAAAGGGATAGGCGGGAAGCGTTCGTGAAGGTGGACGTGAACGTGAAAGGATCCGGACGGGATGAGGGTTAAGATTAGGATTAAGAAAAGCGGAAAGCGAAAACAGACTCAGCGATCTCGGCGTCTCTGCGGTAAAACATGGCCCCGGCGGAGCGGGGCCCTACAGAAACCGGGAACGAAAACAGCCATTTATTCAGAATCGCCCACGGGGGAGTAGAGGATGAGGACGGTGCCGTCCTCGTTGATGCGGCCGAAGGCGGAGCCGCCCCGGCGTCCACCCAGGGCGATGAAGCTCCCATCCTCGTCGGCGGAACCGAGGTAGAGACCGCGGGAGGTGGAGATGTAGAGGGAGCGGTCCGGGTTTTCGGTGAGGTAGCCAGAGGG
>RGTE01000183.1 GCA_010025475.1 Verrucomicrobiota bacterium | reverse complement strand
GCCAAAACTCCCGCGCCCAAGACCAGCAACGACGCCGCCGAAGGTTCTGGAACGGCACTGGCACTGTTAGCCTCAAAATTATCGATCAACGGCCGAACATTGCTGGTAGAGGAAAATGTTACGCTCGTAATCGCAACCGTGCTGACCAGACCGATAAACCGAACCCCGGATGCGTGGGCGACAAAATCGTAAAAATCTCCCGCGGAAGTGGTGATTCGTCCCGGGCGGTTGTCGCTGAAAAGGGTGCCGATATCAAAACCGAAAGAGCCAACCGCGTTGTCAAAATTCACCAATAAGCTCACTCCGGAAAGGGCCTGCATGGTTACAGCAGTGGTATTGTCGACACTTCCGGAAGCATAAAACGGGGATTTATCGATCAGGGGGGCATACCAACTCCCTTGGGGAGTCAGGGTGAATGGCCCAACATCAACCGGAGCCGTCGCCGCCACATCAGTGGTATACGTATTGAAATCAACGAAGAAGACTTGAGGCATGGGAGCACTGGAAGAAAAGGAGTAAAACGGATAAAGCCATTCCCAAAGCCTTCATACTTTAATTTTGGGACAGCTTTCCGTTTTTGCAATGGGTATTTATCACATTGATTTTCAATAGTTTATCTAATTGCAAGGGGTTGTCCCACAAAATCCAATCCTACCTCAAGGCCGATCCCTCTCGCCCGCGGATGGTTTCTTTTGAATAATTATGTTTCGTGGATCTGAACAAGCTCACCGAAAACGCCCAAAAGGCGGTTGCCTCGGCCCAGACCGAGGCCGCTAAACAGGGCCATCAGGCCGTCGAGGTCGAACACCTCCTCCACTCCCTCGCCACCCAGGAGGACGGCCTCATCCCCCGCCTGTTGGAAAAACTCGGCGCCCAACCCTCCAAATTTGCCGACCGCCTTGAATCGGAAATCGCCCGCCTCCCCAAGGTCTCCGGTCCCGGCTCGGCGGGCGGCGGTGTCTACGTCACCCCGCGCCTCCAATCCCTTCTCGGCCGCGCCGCCCAGGCCGCGGAAAAGCTCAAGGACGAGTATCTTAGTGTGGAGCACCTTCTCCTTGCCGCTCTCGACGAGGAGTCCCACACCGGCGCCGCCAAGGTCCTCAAGGAGTTCGGGATTACCAAGGACAAGCTCCTCGCCGCCCTTCAGACCGTCCGTGGCGGCCAGCGCGTCACCTCCGCCAATCCGGAAGCCACCTACGAATCCCTCGAAAAGTACGGGCGAGACCTCACCCGCCTCGCCCGCCAGGGCAAGCTCGACCCCGTCATCGGCCGCGACCAGGAGATCCGCCGCACCATCCAGGTCCTCTCCCGCCGCACCAAGAATAACCCTGTCCTCATCGGCGAACCCGGTGTCGGCAAAACCGCCATCGTCGAGGGCCTTGCCCGCCGGATTGTCGCCGGGGACGTGCCCGACAGCCTCAAGGAGAAGCGCATCGTCGCGCTCGACCTCGGCGCCCTCGTCGCCGGAGCCAAGTTCCGCGGTGAATTCGAGGAGCGCCTCAAGGCCGTCCTCACCGAGGTCGCCAAGGCCGAGGGCGGCATCATCCTCTTTATCGACGAGATCCACACCATCGTCGGCGCCGGCAAGGCCGAGGGCGCGATGGACGCCGGCAACATGCTCAAGCCCATGCTCGCCCGCGGCGAGCTCCACTGCATCGGCGCCACCACCCTCGACGAGTACCGCAAGTACATCGAGAAGGACGCCGCCCTCGAACGCCGCTTCCAGCCCGTTTTCGTCGAGGAACCCTCTGTGGAAGACACCATTTCCATCCTTCGCGGCTTGCGGGAGAGGTACGAAGTCCATCACGGGGTCCGCATCCAGGACGCCGCCCTCGTTTCCGCCGCCGTCCTCTCCAACCGCTACATCACCGATCGTTTTCTTCCCGACAAGGCCATCGACCTCATCGACGAGGCCGCCGCCAAGCTCCGCACGGAAATCGAATCCATGCCCGAAGAGCTGGAAAACTTCCAGCGCCGCATCCTGCAACTGGAAATTGAGCGCGAAGCCCTCAAAAAAGAGAAAGACGCCGCCTCCAAGGAGCGCCTCAAGGCATTGGAGAAAGAATTGGCCGATCTGAAGGCCAAGCGGGACACCCTGCAGGCCCAGTGGCAGGCGGAACGGGGCGGCGTGGAATCCTCCCGCAAGATCCGCGAGGAGATCGACAAGATCCGCCAGCAGATCGAAACCGCCCAGCGCGCCTACGACCTCAACAAGGTGGCCGAACTCCAGTACGGCAAGCTTCCGGAGCTCGAAAAGAAGCTCAAGGCGGCCGAATCGGCGGGTGAAGAAAAGGACAAGGGCAAACCCGGCAAAGCCAAGCTCGTCCGCGAGGAAGTCACCGC
>RGTE01000182.1 GCA_010025475.1 Verrucomicrobiota bacterium | reverse complement strand
CTGCCCGTGAACACTCCCAAAAGCGTCAAGCCAGAGCCCACGAATTGCAAAGGATTGTGGATCAGATTTTTTCCGATGCGATTCCGCTGGCCGAAAAGGGGAGCGAGGATGATCGGAATGATATCGAGGATCGCCTCGGGATGGCGAAGCTCATCGGCGGCCTCCGCACCCTCGAGGTAGGGACGCGTGGCTTCGTCGATGCCGCTATCCGGAGCATCGACGGGGCCGTCGAGGGCAAGAGCACCGAGGCCCGCCGCTCCTTGGAGGAGATGACCAAATTCGAGGACCTTGATCCTGTTTACACCCGTATCCGCAACAAGACCGCCAGCCTCACTTCGGATTCGCTGGCCGAAACCAACCAAAACATCCAGCACATCATCCGGTCCAATTTGGCTCTCTTTGCCGCCGCCGGCATTCTCGGCCTGCTGGTGTTCCTGGTGATCACGGGTCGGCTCCAAACCGCTTTTCGGAGACTCACGGCCGCCTTCCGCCAAACCGCCGGGGGGGAAATTGCCGATCCCCTGCCCGTCACCTCCAAGGATGAGATTGGAGACCTCACCAACTCCTTCAACCAGATGGTGGAACAGTTGAAATCCAAGGAGCGTCTCCGCGAGGCCTTTGGCCAGTTCCTCGATCCCCGGATCGTCGCCAACGTGGTCGACAGCACCACCGGACAACTCAAAGAGGTGGCCGAACGGCGTAAAGTAACCATCTTTTTTTCCGATATCTCCAACTTCAGCGGCATCGGGGAACAACTCACCGCCGCCAATCTGGTACACCTCCTCAACCGTTACTTCACCGCCTCCACGGAGGGCATCCGCGCCCATCAGGGCATCGTCGACAAGTTCATCGGGGACGCGGTCATGGCCTTCTGGGCCAGCCCATTTTCGGAGGGGGAAAGTCACGCCCGGGACGGCTGTTACGCCTGTCTGGACCTGAAGGAATCTTTCGGCAAGGTCAGCCGGGAAATTTCGGATATCACGGGCCTACGCCGGAATGTTCCCAAGTTCCACGTCCGGATGGCTCTCGCCACGGGAGACACCGTCATCGGCACGGTTGGTTCCGAGACCACCAAATCGTTCACCGTGATCGGCGATACCGTGAACACCGCCTCCCGCCTTGAGGGCGTTAATAAAATCTACGGCACCACCATCCTGATCAATGAGGAGTGTTACCGACTCGCGGAGAACTCGATCGAGGCCCGGGAGATCGACCTCGTCACCGTCTTCGGAAAAATCGAACCTGTCCGAATCTTTGAACTTCAAGGCCGCCAAGGCTCGTTGGACCCCAAAACCTCCAAACTGAACAACGTCTACGCCGACGCGCTCCAGCTCTACCGCGAACAGAAATGGAAAGAGGCCGAAGGCGCTTTCCGGGAATGCCTGAAAATCCATGAGCACGACGGCCCTTCGCTTGAGTTCCTCACCCGCATTGCGACCTTTGCCCGCACCCCTCCCCCCAAGGACTGGAACGGTGTCTGGCAAACCGCGTCGAAATAGCCCAACTCCGGCGGGGCCCGACCCTTCGGCGATTCGTTTCTTTTGCTTCGGGGCAGGGCGCCCGGTCCCTTGGGCGCCTCGTTATTGTCTGGGCATGAAAAATTGCGAGGCAGGCTAGGGACAACCAGACTCAACCTCATTTCAGCCTTTTGCGATGGATAATCAGCGAGTTTACCTCACTCTTGTTTCATGAGGCTTTTTGCCATTCTACTGATTTTCCCCTTCTCTCAACTTCTGGCCCAGCCCCTCCCTTGGCCCGAAGGTGAAAAACTAACCTACCTTATTGAATGGGGCCTGATCCCGGCCGCCGAAGGCACCTTCACCGCAACTTCCGAACCCGGAAAAGAAGGGATTCAGAGATTCGACCTCTACCTCCGCTCCCGCGGTCCCATCGAGGCCTTTTATCCCATCCGCAGCCGTTTCTCTTCCCTCACCCAACTAAAGCCCTGGCGATCTTTGGAATACCGGCAGAACCGGAGCGAGGGTGGCAACTTTCGCAACCGTAAAACGGTTCCTGAATACACCGTAAAGCTCGGCCGCTTTTGGCCAGCTCCCGGAAAACCTGAGGAAAACTTCGAGTTACCCGAAGGCCCCTGCGAGGACTTCGGCTCGATGCTCTACCACGTGCGGGCCTACCCCTGGAAAAAGGGAGAGTCCGTCACTTGGAACATCCTCGAAAACAAAGAACCTCTTTTCGGCAAGATGACCTGTACCGACATCGGGGAAATCGAACTGGAGGACGAAAAACCACGCCGGCTGATTGAACTGCATTGTGAGCCCACCGGAGGATCCCGCCGTCACCAGGGATGGCTCAAACTCTGGATGACGGATGACGAGCGGCGCCTACCGATCCATGCCCACCTGAAGTTTC
>RGTE01000181.1 GCA_010025475.1 Verrucomicrobiota bacterium | reverse complement strand
GCCTGGCGCCGGGAGCTGGTCTTCCAGAACGAGCTCTTTCTGAAAATTTACCACGAACTGCCGAAGGAGATGATCTACCAGCGGGAGCTGCTGATCGCCCGGCTCTAACCCAGGAGAACCCCCCATGAAATCCATCCTTGCCCTGCTTTTTGTCACCTTGTTGACCGCCGCCCTTCCACTGGAAGCCCAGGAGGCCCCGGCGAAGAAAATGAAAATGGCTCCTCTCAATGAAGCCAAGGACGTGAGGACCGGGAAGATTTACTGGGTCACACCGGAGAAAAACCGGTTCACCATCCGCCTGGATGAGGGCCAATGGGTGGTCGCTCCTGACAAAACCATCAAGGTGGTGGCTTTTTTTCTGGCAGAGGGAGGCAAGATCACGATCGACGGAGCCGAGGGGAAGATGGAGGGGTTGCAGAAAGGGATGAAGGTTTCCGTGAAACCATCCGCCACCGATCCTGCAAAGGCGGAGAAGGTCGAAGCCACTAAGGCCGCGGCGGAGGATAAGAAGGCGGCGGATTCCGAGGAATAAAACCTATTCTTCCGGCTCGGGAGGTTCGGGTTTGCCGGGCTTGGGCCGTTGCTGCCATTCCGCCTCGCTAACGGGGATCGGTTCCTTGCCGGCAGCCCAGCGCACCCCGTTTTCGATCAGATGGTAGACCGGTTGGAACGGTTTTTCCGGATGGGGGCTGTAGCAGATCACCCGTCCCTTGCCGTATTCGGTTCGCGCGATTGCGGTGGTTCCCGGCATCACGCCCATCGGCACACCTTCCGGAACGTTCTCCTTGGCCACCTCGGTTTTGTAAACGGCCAGTTCCTCGTAAGGAGGTAGGGCATCGTTGGTGCCCCGTCCGTAAAGGGGGCCTTGCCCGTAGTAAACCTCGACCTCTTTCTCCGGGTGGCCGAGGGCCTTCTGCCCCAATTCGGAAAAGGTTAGGATGACATTTCCTTTTCCGCGGGCCCAGTGCTGGCGGTCGATGACCTGGGCGTTGATGATGTGAAGTGACCACGGATAGTGCGAGGAGGCGAGGTAGGCGCCGGCACAGATGCCCACATAGCCACCTCCATGTTTGACGAACTGCTGGATCGCCTCCCGGCCGGTGGTTTCCAGATTGGTGGCCTGTTTGCTGCCGGAACCGCCGGGCATGATCAGCACGTCCAGGTTGGTGAGAACCCCGTTGCGGATATCCTCCGGCTTCACCCGCTGGACATCGTAGCCCTTCTTCTTGGTGAGGATGAGGGTGAAGACCCGGACGATGCCGGCCGCCTTGGTTTCATTGGTGGAGTGGGAGTAGACGCCGATCCGCATGGGTTCCGCGGAACAGCCTAAGGAGGAGACCACCAACATCCCAAGCCAGAGGATGAAGCGCATGGGGAGTAGGATGTGCGAACCGATCTTCCTAGGTCGATAACCTTTGTGTTTGGGTAAGGCGGCCGATCCTCCGGCCCTCTTCTTGGGAGGACGAGGGACTGCCCGCCCTACCGATGTAAGAATTTAGGATTCGCAGGTCCCTACGGCCCCAGGCGGACCTGGTAGAAACGCTTGGGATACTGGTTGGCATTCGTGTCGGCCCAGACAAACGGAAAGGTTCCCGGGGTGTTGGTGGAGATCGCCGTCCAGTTGGTGAAGTTGGTGGAGGCCATCAGGATGTAGTCCGGCCCAGTCTGTCCCTGGACCGAGAGGCGGAGCTGGGGAGTGGCATTGGATCCTATGGCCGCATTTGACCAGTTGAGGGAGACGGTCGGCGTCTGTGCCGGCGCCACATTGACGGTGTTCGTATTGGTGGTGGTTAGGAGATTGGTGCCGTTGTCGGTCACTTTGGTGACGATCGGGTAGGACTGCCCGGCCTGGGCGATCGTCGGCCGCCAGGTGATCGTGCCGGTTCCCGGATTGAAGTCCACGTCGGTGGCCGGATTCGGAAGCGTGAGGTTGAATCCCGGATTGATGTTGGTGCTGACGATTGAACTGAAGACGGGCGCATCGTTGACCGGGTTTACCTTCAGAAAATACCAGCCGGTACCCACGCCGCCGTTTGTCCCCTGTTGGTAGATCATGATCACCACGTTGGACCCGTAGGCATTGGGCTTGGGGCTGACGACCAGGGTGCGGGCGGTGCCGGTTCCTCCCCAATTAAAGCCGGAGGCATCCACCACGTTGGTGTCGAAAGATTCGCCCCAGATCGGATTGGTGGCGTTGGCCAAGGTGATGTTGGAAGTGGAGGTGAATCCGTCCTCCGAGATCGTTTTGTCGCTGAAACTGACCAGGGAAGGCGGGGAGGCTGGGGTGTCCAGGGTCATCTCCAGGTGATATTTGAAATATTCGTCGAGGGAGGCGACGAGGTTGGAGGCAAAGAGAGCGCGCACGGCCAC
>RGTE01000019.1 GCA_010025475.1 Verrucomicrobiota bacterium | reverse complement strand
CGCCGCTTCGGGCGTAAAGCTGAAGTTCTCCCAGGAGGCCACAAAACTTCTGGCTTTGACACCCGAAGCCACCCTTTCCGGTTCCGATCTCCTCGCGGCAAAACCCATCGCCATCTCCGCCCCCGCCAAGGATTTGGTCAGCACTGGTATCCCCATCCCTCAACTTGCTCCACTCTCTGTCGCTTATTTTGATCTGACCCTCAACTAATCCTCAAAACGCATCTTTTTCAACGACCCAAAATTCCCGTTTTAAATGGTCAAAGCCAGCGACTGCTTTCACCATAACGGAGCGAAACCCAGTGGCGACTCGGCCAGCTTTCCCTACTTCGAGAAAAGACTGGGTCTAAATACACGCCGAAATCGGCTTATAAAAAGTATCTCTCTCTACCGGAACCCGCCCAGCCTCTCGAATCGCACTTTCCAAGTTGCCCCTCGTCTGTCCCAGGGGAGTCTGCGCACCCGCCATGTGAAAGATTTTTTCCTCCTCGATTGTCCCGTGCAGATCGTCGGCCCCGTAACACCCGCAACTCCTCCAGCGCGCTGGCCCGCCGGATTTTGCCGAGTTCCGCCAATCTCGTTTGGGAGGACTCGAACGCGAATGGCACAAACCCGGTGAATCCACCTGTCTCATCCTGCAACGCCCGCAACCTCTCCAGATGATCCACCCGTTGAGCCGCCGTTTCCAAATGCCCATAAAGCATCGTCGCCGTGCTTCGACCCCCCATCCCGTGCCAGATGCGGTGCACCTCCAGCCACTCGTCGGCCGTCTCCTTGCCCCGGCAAATCCGATCCCGCACCCCGGCGTCGAAAATCTCCGCCCCACCGCCGGTCAGCGAACCGAGCCCCGCCTCTTTCAGATCCGCCAAGACTTCGGCGATTGGCTTTTTCGCCACCCGGTCGGCCAAATGCCGGATCTCGATCGCGGTAAACACCTTCAGCACCGGCCGGGGCTCCAAAGCCGCCAACGCTTGCAGCATTTCCAGATAAAAGGAGTAAGGGAGGCCGGGGTGCAATCCCCCGACGATGTGAATTTCGGTGATCCCCTGGGCCACGGATTTCTTTGCGATCTCCACCAGTTCCGCGACGGAGTGCTCAAAGGCACCCGGCTCTCTCTTGCGCTTCGCAAATGCGCAGAACTGGCAACTCAGAATGCAGACATTCGAGTAGTTCAGGTAGCGATTCACAACATAGCTCGCCCGCTTTCCGACTTTTCTTTCCCGAACCCGATCCGCCAGTTGACCAAGTTGGTGCAAATCCGCTTTTTCAAAAAGATACGCCGCCTCGTCGGCGTGGAGGCGCTGCCCGGCTTCCGCGTTCGCCTGGATCCTTGCCCACAAGCTCATCGCCAAAAAATCTCCCACACCACCCCCCCCAGCACCAGCAGGCTGACCGCCATGTGGGCCCGCGTCACCACTTCCACCAAGCGGAATCCAGCTTCTTTCTGCGAAAGGATGGAGCGCAACGCCCGGCACTCCACCCCCAGGACCACGCCGACCGCCCCCCACACGAGCCCGTACCTCCACCCGAACCCCGCCATCCATCCGAACAACCCCAGCAGTACCACCGCGACTCCATGCACCATGACCGCCATGCGGAGTGTCGCTTTTTCCCCGAATTTGGCCGGAAAGCTGAACAGCCCCTCTTTCCGGTCAAACTCTCGATCTTGAACCGAATAAATGACATCAAAACCCGCCACCCAGAGTCCGACCGCCAAACCCAAAACAACCGGTAGCCAGGAGTCAAATTTTCCCGTGACCGCCAGCCAGGCCCCCATCGGGGCCGTCCCCAGGGCCAATCCCAAAAACCCGTGGGAAGCCCAGGTAAACCGCTTGGTCAGCGAATAAAAGAAAACGATCCCTACCGCGAGCGGACTCAGGATCAGGCAGAGGGGATTCAAGAGCCATGCCCCCGTGACCAAGCCACCCACCCCGGCTGCCACCGTGACCCAAGCGGCTGTTTTCGTCACCAGGGTCGAGCGCATTGCCGTTCGCGGATTTTTCACATCGATCTGCCAATCGGCCAGGCGGTTGAAGGCCATGGCCGCAGTCCTCGCCCCGACCAGGCAAATCAACACCCCGAGAAAAACCGTGCCCTTTGGCAGACCTCGGGCAGCCGTGACCATCGCTGCCAGCCCAAACGGGAGCGCAAATAAGGTATGCTCGAACTTGATGAATTCAGACCAGCGCCGGATCCACGATATCATCGGATCCAGACCCTAACATAAATCCATGGGAATGTTAGGGTCAGACCTTTCCCAAAAATAAAAAAGCTGGATCGCTTCCCTGCCCAATCTTCCCGCTTACCTTCCTCCTCATCCTAATCCTAATCTAACCCTTGATGCGCACCGGTCTCGGTCTCCTCTTGGTGTTGATACTTCTCCCGACACGCGCGCCCGCACAAAGCGAGGTCGGGATCATCCTCAACGCCATCTTTCAGGGGCTGCAAACGGCCGAGGCCATTCGGCGCTCCGTGGAAAACTCCCAGCAATTTCCCGCCGGCCCCGGCCAGCCGGCTGGGGATCCGATTTGGGATTATCAGGAATCCTCCCTCGTGCCGCTGGAGGTTCTCCGCAAAGGGCCTTACCGCAACATTTCCGGTGCCATGGTCCTGAGCGCCCGACAAACCCCCCAAGGCCAAGTGGAGCTGATTTTTTACCGGGCCGACGGCTCGGTCTCCCGTCGGGAATTCGTCGCATTTGACCGTCGCGACGGTCGCCGGTTGGATTTTGATGAAAAAGGCAACAAAACGGCCGAAGGCCCGGTCCGGGGCGGCCAACCCGAGGGGGATTGGCAGTTTTTTGCAGCCGACGGCAAACTGAGTGCCGAAACCCGGATGCAGGCCGGTAAAATGACCGGTCCCCAAATTCTGTTTAATCCCGATGGTCGGCAACGATCCTTCAACACCCTGGCGGAGGGTCGGCGCCAAGGCCCCTCCACTCTTTTCCATGCGGACGGCTCGGTCTCTGACAACTTGAATTACCTGGGTGACCAACTGGAAGGCCCTGCGCAGGGTTGGTGGCCCGACGGCACCCCCCGTTACACCGCCTCCTGGAAGGCCGGAAAGTTGGAGGGTCCTTCCCTCGAATATTTTTCCTCCGGCGCCAAACGTTCCGAGGCCTTCTACGTTCTCGGCAAAAAGGACGGGCCCGCCCGGACCTGGAATGAAAAGGGTGAACTTCTCGTGGAGGAATTATGGAAGGAGGACAAGTTGGATGGGCGGGTCAGGGAATATTATCCGGATGGCAAGCCCCGGGTGGAGACCACTTATCGAACCGGAAAGAAGAACGGCCCCTTCCGTAGTTTTGGAATGGACGGAGCCTTGGCCACTTCCGGCGAGTTCAAGGACGATCAGCTGGCTGGGCCCCTGATCCTGCACTACCCCGACGGCAAATCCTTCGCCGAATGCCAGTACGACGCGGATCGCCTGATCGGAGGGCGCCTTCTTTATCCGGATGGCAAGCTTCTGGGCCAGTTTGGACCGGTGGTGGGCGATGCAGGAAAAGTCAGCTCCCTTCTTCTCCAATACTCCGATGGGAAACCGATGAGCTCGACCCGCTTGGATGCCGTCACCAAAACCGTCACTTGGCAGGGTTGGAACCCTGACGGCTCCCCGCTTGGCCAGCTGGATTTGCCTTTTCAGCCGAATTTGAATGCTCATCCAACCGCCTCCGCCTGGTCTGCACAGCAGGAGGCTTTGGAGCAACAGATCGGTCTTTCGTTCCCGCCGGAATTCGACTTCATCCCCCGGTGAAAGGGATGGCTAAAATTTCCTAAAACTAGGGATTCGAGCCGCGGACCGGCACTCCCTGGGGTGCCGATCCCGCCTGGGAATCGGGAAACAAAGGCGCCGGCTCCACGATCCGGGATGTTTCCGGCCGCGCAGCCACCGTGATGGTGAATGTCTCTTCTTTGCCGTTACGCCGAACCTTGACGGGAACCTTCTCCCCCACGCTCGCAAAAAAGGCCGAATCCAAAACATCGGAAGGCTCCCGAACCGGCCGGTTGCCGATGGAGAGGACTTCATCGCCCGCCTTCAGGCCGCTGCGCTCGGCTGGCGTGCCCTTGTACAGGCGGTCCACAAATACCGGAGCACCCCGTTCCGGCCGACTCCGGTCCGGCATGACTCCCACGCCCATCCAGCCGTGATGAGGTTCGCCGAATTTTTCGATATCCGCCGCCACCTTGGCCGCGGCTTCGACTGGGAGGGCATAGCAGGCTTTTCCTTCGTCGATCTCCAGCATGAGGATACCCACCACCTTGCCCTGACTATCCAGCAAGGGACCACCGATCTGCCCTGGCTTGATCGGCAAGTTGGCCCGGATGTGGGTGGTGGCGAAAAACCGGGTCAAATATTTCACATCAAAACCGGCCACAAGACCAAAAGTAGGTTCGGCTTTCAGGTCGTAAGGGAAAGCCACGCTCACGACTGCCGAGGCCGGCCGCAGACCGCCTGACTCGCCAAACAGGAGGAAGGGGGTTTCCCCAGCCTGGATTTTTAAAAGAGCGATGCCGCTACGGGGGTCGCGGCCCAGAATTTTCGCGGGATAAGTCCGCCCTCCAGCTTCGACCGCGGCTTCCTTGGCCTGCCCCACGACCGCATAGGCCGTCACGACCGTACCCCGGTTGTCGACAAAGAACCCGGTCCCCGCCAGCTGCTCAGGCCCGTCGGAAGCCCGCACCCGCACCACCGAGGGGGCGGCCTTTTCGTAAACCCCGCTGACCTCCGAGGCGATTTTGTCAAAAACGCCGGAAGAGGGGGTTGCTCCGGTGGCCGCCGGTTTGATGCTTTGAATTTCCGTGACCCGGATGGTCTCAACCGCGGCGGGTTGAGCCACGGGGCGGAGGGCGCTTTGTTTGTGGGAAACACCCCGATACGCGAACCATCCGGCCGTCAGCAGGCCGAGGATCAGGAAAGAGGAAAAGAGAAGCTTAGAACGCGAGCCGGGAATCATAAGCCACCGCGCCATGCCCATTCACATAGAGGGGCCGCAGCTCGGTCGTGTCCCCGCCAGCCGCGGTGTCGATTAACTCAGGCTGGATTTGCAGTGACTCTTCCTTTTGGGAAGCCGCCACCAAGATTCCCCGGGGATGCGCCACCTTGCCGTCCGCCAGATGGGCGGTGCCGGACTGAATGGGTCCGAGGAAAAACGCGACTCCGGCGACCAGGCAAGCCGCCGAAGCGGCCACCGTGGCCAACCGAGGCACCCCGGCGATCCACGGTTCGAACAAGACTTCCACCACCTTCGCATACCAAGGCTCTTGCTGGAGAATCTCCCGGCGCTGGTAGGTGTGAAAGGCGTCCACAAAACGGTCAAAATACTCCTGCCCCGGGGTTTCCAGCCGCTTCACACGGAGGAGCTTTTGCAGTTGGCTAAAGTCTTCTTTTTGGCTCATCGAGGGAATCCTTATGGTTTTACTTTTTCAGGTAGATGCCAAGAGATTTTTGAAGCTGCTTGTGAGCATAATGGAGCCGGGAACGGACAGTCCCCTCCGTACACCCCATGATCTTGGCGATCTCGGCATGCGCAAGTCCTTGAATATCAAATAAAGTTACCACAGTTCTATGTTCCTTCGACA
The DNA here is from genome assembly GCA_010025475.1 of Verrucomicrobiota bacterium. Classification (GTDB taxonomy): domain Bacteria; phylum Verrucomicrobiota; class Verrucomicrobiia; order Methylacidiphilales; family Verrucolacustridaceae; genus Verrucolacustris. Next base: position 8,128 of record RGTE01000019.1, on the reverse strand, counting down.
GCTTAAGCATAGATTCGTTCAATTTATTTTGTAATTCATTGAGCATGATTGATTTATTTGGGTCGTTTTGAGGCGAAATATCGGGCAAATCCAGCTTGGGCAAGCCGTCCTCGTCCAGCTCATTCAGGCTCATGGCCCCCTGCCGCCTTTTCCGCTTGTCCAAAAAGTTGAAACTCCGGTTGATCGCGATCCGGTAAATCCACGTGTAAAAGGAGGACTGCCCCCGGAAGGTCGGCAGGCTCCGGTAGGCCTTGTCAAAGACCTCCATCAGCAGGTCGTTCGTGTCTTCGTGGTTGGAGGTCAGGTGGTAGATCACCCCATACAAGCGCCCCTGAAACCTGCGGATAAGCTCATCGTAGGCTCCCATATCTCCCTTGAGGGTGGAGGCCACCAACTCTTCATCGGTCGGGCCATTTTCCAAATCCGGAGGAAGAGCCGTTTCTACCGACATCCGGATATCCTACCCTTGCTTTCGGCCGTTTTGAAGTGGCGATATTGGGGGACGCGGATCTTTTTGCCTGACGAGGCCTGCCCCGGTTCCCTTGCTGAGCCCGGACCTAAACCTCCATCTGCCTCAAAAAAGCCTGGAATCTCTCCGTCAAACCGCGCAGTTCCCCCTGCGGGTCTCCCAAAACCTCGAGGTCGCCCTTGGCCCGTTCGAGCAATTCAACGGCTTTTCGCAGGGAAAAACGGACGCCTCCAGCCGCCACGACCTTGGTCACCACCCCGTGAGCTCCTTCCACCAACTGAGCCCGCAGGGATTCCGACTCGGATGCCGGCAAGGTTTGCAGGGCATGCAGCAACGGCAAGGTCCACTTCCCCTTTTTCAGGTCGGTCCCCAGAGTCTTACCGCTCTCTTCGCAAGTCCCCACCAGATCGAGTACGTCATCGTAGATTTGATAGGCCAGACCGAGCTGGTAGCCAAAGGAGCGGGCCGCTTCCCGGCGGGAAACGGGGGCCTCATGAAGAAGAAACGGGACTTCCGCGGCAACCCGGAATAGCGCACCCGTCTTCAACCCGATCATGTGGAGGTAATCTGTCGTCGACATTTTCAGGTCAAAACGACGCTGGGTCTGCAGGATTTCCCCCTCACAAAGATTCCGCGAGGCTTCGGCGATTTTCCGCGCCACTTCCGCATCCTCCAGCTTGGTGGCCAACTGCAGGGCATGGGCAAAAAGAGCATCCCCCAACAACACGGAGAGTTCCGTTCCCCACTTGGAATTGCAGGTGGCCCGGGATCGCCGCAACTCCGCCCGGTCGAGCACATCGTCGTGGACCAAGGATGCGACATGCACCAGTTCCACAATCACGGCCAAGTCCCGGATTGGCTCCGTCCAGCCTCCCGCCGCTTTGCCGGCTAGAAGCACCAGGGCGGGTCGCAGCCTTTTTCCACCTCCCTGTAAGGCGTAACGTACGTACCCCTCGGCCCCAGGATCGAATTGCGAGGCTTGGTGCAAAATCCGCAACTCGATCTGCTTGAGTTCGGTTTCCAGCTCCATCGCGGGACGAAACCAGTCCACCGCTGGCTTGGGCATGTTTCGCTGAATCGTTGTGGACATGCTGGGTAAGCTAGGAATCACCAAACCCAAGTCAAACGACCCCGCCGCTTTACAGATATTCCAGGGCCTGCCCAATCGACTTCTCGACCGCCAAATGCTCCCGCGCGATCTCTTCCGCGGCCCGGGCGTGTGTCGCGTGTTCTTTTTCGATTTCTTTCACCCTCTCGACAGCCTCCTCCGGCGTCCGGAAAGCCACCAAACCTTTGTCTGACGGCAACCATTGCGACCAGCCGGTCTCCTGCAAGAGCACCGGCCGGCCCAAGGCGAGATACAGGGCGCTCCGGTCACTGAACCAACCCGTCTTGGCCGTAAGGTAACCTGATTTTGCCGGCGAGAATTCCCCCCGGCTGGCCGCAAGAAAGGACCGGTAGGCTTTCCACTCCGAACAGATGGCGGAAGGTTCCAAAAACTCCCACCCCTCCATCTCCAGTCCGGCCCTTTCCTCTCCCGGCCCCAGATCCGTGACCACCCGCGGTCGCAATCCCGCTTGGCGTGGCCAGCTTCGGAGTTTGGCGAACTCCTCCGATTTATTGCCGTGGCTTCTCCCTTCCCATTCCACCGCCGCATATCCGTACCAATGCGTGATGGTCGTCCAATGATCGCGGCCCAGCTCGGCCGCCGGTCCGGCCGGATTTCCGACAGCCTCCGGGGACCAATATCGCCGGCAAACCGGGGGCAGGATGGGTTTCCAATCATGGCCGGTGTCCGGCACCACCGCTCCGCGCCCCATCGAAAGCCCCACGCTCCAAAAAGCGTTGTGACCCGCAAAATTCATCGGGCTGTCGTAAACCTTGGCCCAGATCTGCGTGAAGGCTGGATCCAGATCCACATACACCCGTGCGGCCGCGCCTCCCACCAAGTCCGGTCGTTTGAAGTGGCCGGAGAGGTTGAGAAAAAGATCCGCTCCATCCGCAAATTCCCTCAGGCCTCGCTCCTCCACGGATTCGCCCTCCGCCAGCAGGGTCGCCTGTTGGTTCCAGCCAAGCTCGGAAAGCATGGCTTCCCAGTGAACAAGGTTAAGGCTGTCCGAAAGCCGGCAAGACTGTCCGTTTTTGTCGATGATCTCCTTGGCCTGGAGCGACTCCACCATCCAGACGTCCCATCCCATTTCCCGCAGACCGGTTGCCCACTGCAAAAAAGCCCAGGAATTGCCGGCGGCGTTTTTGGGAAATCCGGCCACCCCCACCCCCACGACCGCCCGCTTTTTCATCGCGGTCCCGAAGCTTCTCTTTCCCGATCAGGAAAAACGGACGTCCTTGCCGGGATCCATTTCAAACTCCAACACCTCAATCTTTGCGGCGTTCGGCTTCAGGACTTGGCTCTCAAACTGGTGGTACAAGGGATGATCGAAGGCGGAGGTCCGCTTCAGGCTGTTTTCAAACTCCAGGGCCAGGAAAAGATCGTGGAAAGAATCGTGCCCATTGAGCGGAATTTTTTTACCGCAGGCCAAACTCAGCACGTCTTGGATCTTCAGAAGCCGGATCCGGCTTTCCACCATCATTTCCTCGACCCGGTTGGCGGGAAGACCGCCCTTGAGTTGGATCAGCTTGAGATGGTGGATCATGGGAACGAAGAGGTTGCGTAAGTCACTCACCCGGTGTCAAGAAACGCGCCCCTTAGCTTTTTTTAAAAAAAGTCCTTGCCAATCCATATATTTTCCGTGTTATTGTGTAAAAATGTTCACACGTACCAATGGCCGTAAAAGCGATACTCTCGACGCCACCTTCAGTTACCCCGAAACTTCCAAGGTGAGCACTGCCCGCGTGGAATCATCCGGACGTACCGCCTTGATCACCGACCAGGTCGAGATCAAGGGAACTTTGGCTTTCGACGGTCCCCTCGAGTTCAATGGGATCTTTGAAGGCGAAATCATTTCCCAAGGCACCCTCACCATCGGCCCCGAAGCGGTAATCAAAGCCGAAATTCATGCCGCCAAAGTCATCATCCGCGGCAAGGTTCAGGGCAATATCACCGCCACGGAATCCATCGAGGTGTGTGATAACGCCCACCTGTTCGGCGATGTGCGCACCAACAAGTTTATTGTCGCCGAGGCTGCCCTTTTCCGTGGCCGTTCAGACCCTATCGAGGGCAAAACCGAATCTCCCGAGTTCTCCCCCACTTTCCGCCGGCTCACCAAATCCAAATAAGACCACAATCCCTCCTGTCGGAGGGGGGAGCCCGTCGATATGGATTCGCTGAATCCAAACCAGTCGCGAGCTCAATGTTGATCCCGGAAGGCTAAACCACCGTTTCTCCGAGTTGCGCTCTTACTTTTCCACCCTCCTCCACGGTTAGCTCCCGAAAGGTAATTTTTTCCGCCTTCAGCATCCCTTGGGATCCGACTCGCAAAGGCCCGGTGAAATGCGCGGCAGGACAACGCAATTCCCCCTCAATCTCACCACTTTCAAAAAAAACCGGCTCCCCGGTCTCCATCGACGCACCGGCACGGATCTCCAGCTTGCCCCCCGCTGCACCGGTGCGCAGCTTGGACTGTCCCTCCACCCGCAACCACTCCGGCGCCTCCAGATAGCCACTGGCCCGACCTTGCAGAATGATCCGGGCTGCCCTGGCCTTGGATCCGCCGAAATTCCCCCTGGGGCCGATTTTTAGTTCCCCCTCCAAACTGAGGTTTCCCAGGTGCTCTCCGGTGATTTCGCGGTGGCCCAACTCCAGATGTCGTCCGCAATTCAGGCAGCTGGAGGATTGCGCCTCCTCCGCCACTTCCTGAACGGCCCCGCACTCTGCACACGTCAGCTCCCGTTTCTTGATGACCGAGCGCCGGACTTTTCGCTTCCCGGCCAGGGCCGCTTTTCCCGATTTAAAGTAATGACCGCACCCCCGGCACACCGTGGAGATGAAATTTTGCGACTCCATCTGCGCCTGCCCGCACTCCGGGCAAATCACTTCCATTTTGGTTAGTGTGGAAGTCATGGCTCAACCCACCTGCAATTCGCCCCGGAACTCCGCTCCCGGCTCAATTCGAAGGGAGCGGGCACAGCACCCCACTTTCACCTTCGCTTTCGCTCCGATCCAAACCTGCCCGCGGCCTGAAACCCCACCCTGCACCTGTCCCTCGATTTTGACATCGGATCCTTCCACCGCCCCCTCAATCACCGCATCTTGGGTCACGATAATTTTCTCGGCGCCTTGGACACCGCCCTTCACCCCAACCCCGATCAACGCATCGGCGCGGAACCTTACGTCTCCCCAGATCTGCAGGCCTTTCGCCTCCAGGGAACGGTTTTCCGCCACACTCATGTTTTGATTTTGCGGAGTTGTCCGACTCATCTCAATTCCCATCTCTCGCCCGCCGACTCGATCCACACCATGCCCCGGCTAGGACTCGAACCTAGGACCAAGTGATTAAGAGTCACCTGCTCTACCAACTGAGCTACCGAGGCGAAGGGGAAACCTTATCGAAAAACCGACTCCGCGGCAATCTGCATCGAGCTATTCCTTTCACTGGAAATAACCCCGGCGCACTCCAACCCCCTCTGTCTTTCGGTTACTCCCGCTTCCCTCCCTCCACCCGATTCGAACATCCAAAATCCAAGATTTAAAAGCCCTGTCTGTTCTTATCCTCCACCAACAACAACGCCAGGACGGTCAGACCTAAATGGATCCCGATGTCCGCCACCGTCGTGTGTCCGCCGATCAGCATCTGCCCGAAGGCCAACGATAGAAACAGGGCTCCCGCCAGGATCAACGGCACCCGGTTTCGACCCGCCACCAGGATCCCCGCGCCAATCAGAATTTCCGCGTACGGCAGGCCACCCAAATAAAGTTTCAGAAGCCACCCGGGCAAAAAGGTTTTTTCGAGGAACGGTTGGCTAAGGGCCGGCAAAACCTGGCTGTAGAAATGGGAAAAGCTCAGGCCCTGCGGACCATCAAATTTGGCACCTCCCGCCATCAGCAAACGCAGGCCCAGAAAAAGCTGGAGAAGCAGGAAAGCCCAGTCGCGTGCATCCCAACGTGTCCAAAAAGGGCGGGGATCGGGACGTTCCTGGCTCATCCGGCTCCTATCTTTTACCGAGCCTGAATTCCCGGTGGGCCGCGCGCACAGCCTTGGGTCCGTCTCCCTCATTAACCACCACGGTGATCTTGATTTCGCTGGTGCTGATCATCTGGATGTTAACCCCCGCGGCGGCGAGCGCCCGGAACAGCTGGGCCGCAACCCCGCTGTGGCTCCGCATGCCGATCCCCACCACCGAGAGCTTGGCGATGCCCTCCTGAAAAAGGATCCGTCGCGCCCCGCCGGTTCTCCGGAAACTTTCCAAATACCGCTTCACCTTGCCCAGCTCGTCTCTCGGCACGGTGAAGGTAATGTCCGTCTGCGCCTTCCCCTTCCTGCCCGCCGGTGGAAGCGAAACGTTTTGCACGATCATATCCACATTGATTCCCGCCTTCGCGATGCCGGAAAAAAGCTTCGCGGCCACCCCGGGTCGATCCGCCACCCCCGCCAGCGTCACCTTGGCTTGGTTTTTTTCCAAGCTGACCCCACGGACGACCACTCGTTCCATGGATTTGGCTTCTTCCTTCACGATCGTGCCTCTCGTCCGATGGAAACTCGACCGGACCTCAAACACAACCCCGAACTTTTTGGCAAACTCCACCGAACGGGCCTGCATCACCTTGGCTCCCGTGCTTGCCAGTTCCAACATCTCGTCGTACGAAATTTCGCCGATCTTGCGCGCACCCGGTTCCGTCCGGGGATCGGCCGTGTAAACCCCGTCCACATCGGTATAAATCTCGCAGCGCGTCGCCTTCAGCACCGCCGCCAAGGCAATCGCCGTAAGGTCCGACCCTCCCCGACCCAGCGTCGTGATCTGCCCCTCCATCGTCTGCCCCTGAAATCCTGCCACAATCACCACTCGGCCCGCCTTCAAATGATCTCGCACCGCCGAGGGGGTGACGTTGGCGATCCTTGCCTTGGTATGCGTCCCGTCGGTCACGATCCCCGCCTGCGCTCCGGTCAAGGCCACCGCATCCACCCCGCGGGCATGCAGGGCCATCGCCAGCAGGGCCGTGGTCGTCTGCTCCCCCGTGGCCAGCAAGAGATCCATCTCCCTCTCGTGCGGTTCCCGGTCGATTTCCTTCGCCATGCGTAACAACCCGTCGGTCACCCCGCTCATTGCGGAGACTACCACCACCAAGCGGTTGCCTTGCCGGCGCGACTCCGCCACCCGGTCCGCCACCCGCTGGATCCTCTCGAGGTTGGCCACCGACGTTCCCCCATATTTTTGTACCAGCAATGCCATCTCCTCAGCCTGCCCGATTTTAGGGCAAGTTTAAGCCGGAAGTTTTCCCTGAATTTCCACTTAAAATGCGACTGAAACTGACTATGGTAGCCAGATGTCTGATCTTCGAAAACTAACCCTCGAAACATTCACCTCTTCCGGCGCGAAATACTCCTTTCAATCCCTCCCCAAGCTCGCCGCTCACCTTAAGACTGATCTGTCCCGTCTGCCGGTCTCCCTGCGCATTGTTCTGGAGTCCGTCCTTCGCCACTGTGACGGCCTCAAGGCCACCCCCCGCGATGTCGAAAACCTCGCCCGGTGGAACGCCAAAAAACCCGCCTCGGAGGAGATCCCATTCACCGTTGCCCGCATCGTCCTGCAGGACTTCACCGGCGTCCCCCTCCTGGTCGACCTCGCCGCCATGCGCGATGCCGTGGTCCGCTTGAAGCGGAACCCGAAACTCATCGAGCCCCTTGTCCCCGTTGACCTCGTCGTCGACCACTCCGTCCAGGTCGACGTCAACGGCACGAAACAGGCCTTCATGCTGAACATGCAGTACGAATTCAAGCGCAACCGGGAACGCTACGAATTTCTGAAATGGGGCCAGCAGGCGTTTGAAACCTTCGGGGTCGTTCCGCCCGGAATCGGTATCGTCCACCAGGTGAACCTCGAATACCTCGCCCGCGGAGTCTTCACCCAAAAGAAGGCCGATGGCTCCCTCCTCGCCTATCCCGATTCCCTCGTTGGCACCGACTCCCACACCACCATGATCAACGGCCTCGGCATCGTCGGTTGGGGGGTCGGAGGCATCGAGGCGGAGGCGGGCATGCTCGGCCAGCCCCTTACCTTCCTCACCCCGGAAGTCGTCGGATTCTACCTCACGGGCGAACTCCCGCCCGCCGCCACCGCCACCGACCTTGCCCTCACTGTCACCCAGCTCCTCCGGAAGCACAAGGTGGTCGGAAAATTCGTCGAATTCTTCGGCCCGGGTGCCGCTCGCCTGACCCTTCCCGACCGCGCCACCATCGCCAACATGGCTCCCGAGTACGGTGCCACCATGGGCTACTTCCCGGTCGACGCCGAGTCTCTCGCCTATCTCCGCGGCACCGGCCGCACGGAGGAACAGGTCAAACTCGTGGAAGACTATTTCCGCGCCCAAGGCCTCTTTGGCATCACCGAGAAAAAGGACGCTCTCGACTTCTCCTCCGTCGTCGAACTCGACCTTACCACCGTCAAACCCAGCGTGGCCGGCCCCAAGCGCCCTCAGGACCGCATCGAACTGCCCACCCTCAAATCCGCATTCGATTCCCTTCTCACCAAGTCCGTTGCCGA
>RGTE01000180.1 GCA_010025475.1 Verrucomicrobiota bacterium | reverse complement strand
GCAGCGGAGGCAATCGAGGCCTTAAAACCGGCGGTCTTTGGTGCAGCAAAAGCTTCCTCCGGCCACTTTGCGCCACTCTGCTCGATTTCGCGTTTCAGGGCGGCCAAAGGTTTAGCCAGATCGTATCGCAGTACGGTTTTTAGGATAAATTGGCGAAACTCATGTTCCCAAAGAACCCCCTTTTGCTCCTGCTCCATCACCTTGCCGACCAGTTCCAAGGCCTTTATCCGCTCATCTAAAACCCTTTTCGGGGCATTTTCGTTCTCATCCTGACAGACCATCTGCCACCACTTATAGGAGTTTTCATCAAAAGGGTGGCCGAGGGTCGATTGGAGCTTTTTTTTGTTCCAAGAGACAGGATCGATCCCGGTGACGAGGTGAATGGCATCCTTTACGCGGTCGGTTAGGGGGCGACGGCATTGCTCGATAAGCTTAAGGAGCATGGTGGAGATGCCGATGCGCTGGGCGAACTCGGCTTGGGTCATCCCAGTAATCCGACGGACGTGGTGCAGGGGGTGGATCTTTTTGGGGATACGGGTTGGGCGGGAGAATTTCACTTGACAAAGGTTACATATAACCAATATACTCGTCAAACAATATGATTAGATCAGGTGAAAATTATTCGGCTCATGGTGGCCACAGTTGGGACCAAGCATACCTAACCAGGGAGCAGGTTGCTGAGTACCTCCAGATCTCTGAGCGTAAAGTCAGCTTGATGACCCATAAGGGGGAGTTGCCGGCCGTAAAACTTGGATCGGGTAGAAATGCCGCGATTCGTTATCGGCGATCAGCGGTGGATGATGCCTTGATGCAGATGCGCATTAACTAAAAGTTTCAGACTCCTCCATCCCTTTCCCACATTGCCAAAACATGCCGCAGAACGGGTCTGGTTTTACGTGTCCGCATGAGTGTGCAAATCGATCTTTTGAGGATCAGAGTAGTGGGCAAAAGTGGGCATCAAAAAGGCGTAAAAAATAAAAATTATGCAAAAGCGACATTTATAAGTTACTGAAGTATATGATTATTAACATTTTGCATATGGATTCAAATCCCACCGCTCCGATGGCCCGCAAAGCGGGTCGAGGAGCGGTAAACCAAACCTCCCGGAGGGCTGATTTGATTAGCGCAGGGGCAGGTTTGAGGGGGCGCAATTCCCACTGCTCCGATCCTCCTTCGCGCCGAACCCCATGAGCGACGGAGCGCGGTCCTGCAGGAATATGTGAACTGTGTTATCGAGGCTGCCCTACCGGTCACCTGTTTTCAGTCGGGTATGATCATCTGGTAGGGCAGGGTCGATGACCCTGCCGAGCTTGGATCCATGAGCCTGATCTGAGGAGGTAGGTGGTCGCAACGAGTCCGCCATCTCCTCCTCATCCCTGATCGAGGTTGCTCGCCGAATCATCGCCGCATATAAAGACCCAATGTCTTTGCATCGCAGTCTTCGTTCCGGTGGGGCGACCGCCGCCAAACGCAACGTCCTGAAGCGAGGGGAGCGCGTGGCTCTGCTCAAGAAGCGCGGCCTATGGAAGGCCGGTTCCAAGCCTGTCGGGCTTCCCAAAACCAAGCCCGAGTAAGAAACAAGCTCCTAAAACCAGCACCTAAAGAAATTGTCGAGGTCTGTCCCTAGGTCTGTCCCCGGGTCTGACCCCAAGATTCAGGGGGGGGGGATGCGGCTCAATCGGTTTTTGGCCGCCGCCGGTCTCGGTTCGCGCCGCGGCACGGAAGAACTTATCACCGCCGGACGGGTTCGAATCAATAAGCGGCAGGTCACCTCCCTGGCTGAGCGGGTGCCGGATGGGGCCGAGGTCACGGTGGATGGAAGACCCGTGCATGCCAACCAATCCGTGGTCATTGCCTTGCACAAGCCCCGCGGGGTGGTCTGCACGGCCTCGGCGCAGGACCGGCGGCCGATCGTGACCGAGCTGATGCCCAAACATTTTGGAAGATTGTTTACGGTTGGCCGGCTGGATGCGGACAGTGAAGGACTCATTCTACTGACGAATCAGGGAGATTTGGCCCAACATTTGGCCCATCCCCGGCACAAAGTGGAGAAAGAGTACCGGGTCCGATTGGACCGTGCTCCGGATCTTGCCGCCTTACGACAGATGGAGAAAGGAGTCCGCCTGGAGGAGGGATTGGCGAAAGCCGAATCGGCGGAGGTTCTGGGGGGGCGGGAAGTTCGGGTGATTTTGCGGCAGGGAATGAAGCGGCAGATCCGGTTGATGTTCCGCCAGCTCGGTTTTACCGTGGAAAGGTTGAAACGAGTCCGGATCGCCCGGTTGGAGCTTGGCACCCTCGCCCCGGGGGCGTGGCGGGTTTTGCCGGAACGGGATGTGCGGAGACTGGAGGTTTCTTCGTGAGGGCGGCCGGCAAAGGAAGATTCCAAGGA
>RGTE01000179.1 GCA_010025475.1 Verrucomicrobiota bacterium | reverse complement strand
GGATGCGGACTTCGAGAAAGAGCGGGCCGCGCTGGAGGACTCCTCCAAGTCGACCGACTTCCTTGGCGGAATGGAAGCCGCCTTCGAAAAAGCCGAGGAGGAGTACCGTCCCGGCGAAGGCAAGTCCAAGGAGTAACCCGGTCCGAGGTCGCCCTCCGCGATCCTGTCCCGAGTCGCCCCCATGCCGTCCGAAGACATCCTCCTCGAGACCGAGGAGAAAATGGAAAAAACCCTCCACAAGGTGGAGGAGGATTTCCATGGCGTCCGCACCGGCAAGGCCTCGCCCCAGCTGGTGGAAAACCTGCGGGTCGACGCCTACGGCACCTCGATGCGGTTGAAGGAACTGGCCGGAATCACCGCTCCGGAACCGCGCCTCCTCCTCGTCCAACCGTGGGATGCTGCCAACGTTGATCCCGTCCGCAAGGCCCTGGAGGAGTCCCAACTGGGGATCACCCCCCAAGTGGACGGCAAACTTATCCGCCTGCCGATCCCCCAGTTGTCCGAGGAACGCCGCCGCGACCTGATCAAGCTGATCGGGAAACTTGCCGAGGACGGTCGCGTCGCCATCCGGCACGAAAGACGGCACGGCCTCGAAGCCCTCAAGAAGGAGCAGAAGGACGGCAAGATCACCGAGGACGAGCTCTCCCTGGGCGAAAAGGAAGTCCAGAAGCTGACCGACCAGTACGTCGAAAAAATCGACGGCCTTGTTGCCGGCAAGGAAGCCGAGCTTCTCAAAGTCTAGCAAGGAGGCAGAAGCTTTTTATCGATGAGCGCGATGGTCGAGCTCCGGGACGTTTGCAAGAGCTTCCCGCATCCTTCCCCCAAGCCCGGCCAAGACCCGATTTTCCGGGCCCTGGACCACGTCAACCTGGAGATCCAGGGCGGGGAGTTCCTCACCCTGCTCGGACCGTCCGGGTGCGGTAAGACCACCGCCTTGCGGATGATCTCCGGCCTCGATACCCCCACGAGCGGCCAGGTTTTCATCGACGGCCAGGATGTCACCGGCCTGCCTCCCTACCGCCGGAACGTCAATCAGGTGTTCCAAAGCTACGCCCTGTTCCCCCACCTCACCGTCGGGGACAACATCGAGTTTGGCCTGGAAATGCAGAAGGTGGAGGCTTCCGAACGCAAACGACGGATGCTGGAGGCACTCGATCTCGTCTCCCTGTCCGGTCTGGAATCGCGAAAGCCCGACCAGCTTTCCGGCGGCCAACGCCAGCGTGTCGCCCTCGCCCGCGCCCTTGTTTGCCGCCCCAAGGTGCTTCTCCTCGACGAGCCCCTCTCCGCTCTCGACGCCAAGCTCCGCCAAAACATGCAGATCGAGCTCAAGAACCTGCAGACCAAGCTGGGCATCACGTTTGTGTTCGTGACCCACGACCAGGAGGAGGCCCTCGTCATGTCGGACCGGATTGCCCTGATGAACAAGGGCAAGATCGAGCAACTCGGCACCGTCGACGATCTTTACTACCACCCCAAGACCCAGTTTGTGGCCACCTTCATCGGCGAAACCAACCTCTTTCCCTGCCCGGTGGCCAACCGGAACCACGATTTCGTCACCGTGAAGCTGGACGGTCGCCACGACCTGCGCCTGCCCGCCGCCACCGTTGACCTTAAGGCCAAGGAAGTCCTCGTTTCCATCCGCCCGGAAAAGATCCAGCTCCAGCACAAACCGTTCTCCGGGGAAAACTGTTTCACGGCCACGGTCCTGGAGGAGATTTTCAAAGGTCCTTCCGACGCCCTGATCCTGGGCTTGGAGCCGGCCGGTGAGGGCCAGGTTCGGCTACACTCCCTGGTTCCGAATTTCGGAACGGATCAGCAGGTCATTCACCGTGGCGACAAGGTCTACGCCAAGATTCACCCGGACGATGTTGTCGTCGTGGAGGAAAAAACCGGCTAAGGATTCGCGGGCTTTGTCGGCACGGCGAAGTTCTTCAGATCCTCGCCCATCTTCGGATTCAGCGCGGTGAGCTGATCCAACACCTGCTGGTACTGGGCCATGTCGCCTTTCGTCTTGAGCGTGACCCCCAGGTTGGCAACCACTTCCTGTATCCCGGGCTTCAACTCGAGCGATTTGTGGAAGCACTTCACGGCCTCATCATAGTTCCCCGCCAGGAAAAGCCCTTTGCCCAACCGGTCCCAATTGTCCGCGTCCTTCTCGTCCATCGCCACCAAGCGCCGCAGGGCGTCAATTTCCCCCCGTTGCTGCTCGCTCAGCTTGGCCTGCGCCCCGGGAATGGAGGCGGGAACTTGCGGGCTGGGCTCGGGAGGCGACACCGGGGCCCGGGCACCCTCGCCACCCGGAGCCTGCCCGGAAGCCATGATCCTCGTCGTGTTTTTCGGGGAAAAATCCATGAGCTCCCGGGCCGTGGCGGCATCCACCTTGGTCAGTTGTTCAACCA
>RGTE01000178.1 GCA_010025475.1 Verrucomicrobiota bacterium | reverse complement strand
CAAGAAAAGCGGATCCGGGCCAGGGGAGTGATGGCTTTTTTTCCGGCCAATGCAGAAGGGGATGACGTGTTGCTTTACGAGGATGACGACCGGAAGAAGGTGAGGGCACGGCTCCATACCCTGCGCCAGCAGGTTGCACGGACGGATGGTCAGCCCAACCGTAGTCTGGCCGATTTTGTGGCCCCGATTGCCAGCGGAAAAAAGGATTATTTGGGCGCCTTTGCGGTGACGGCCGGACACGGGGTTGAGGAGTGGGCGAAGGAGCTGGAGGGACGGCATGACGACTATCAAGCGATTCTGCTGAAGGCCTTGGCGGACCGCTGCGCGGAGGCGTTTGCTGAGAGGATGCATGAACTGGCCCGGCAAAGAAGCTTTCCAAGGAGGATCTGATCGAGGAGAAATACCGGGGGATTCGACCGGCGGCCGGCTATCCAGCCTGCCCCGACCACACGGAGAAGCGCGGACTTATGTCCCTGCTGAAGGCGGAACAGAACGCCGGAATCCGGTTGACAGAAAGTTGTGCCATGAATCCGGCAAGCTCGGTGAGCGGGCTGTATTTTGGCCATCCCGAAGCGCGTTATTTTGCGGTGGGGGCGATTGGTTTGGACCAAGTGGAGGATTATGCGGCCCGGAAAGGGATGCCCCGTGCCGAGATGGAGAAGTGGCTCCAGCCGAATCTGGCCTACGCACCGGGTCGGTAGTTTACCGGTTCATGACAAGGGATTTCCGCGCAAATTCCTATTCCATTGACCCTTTTGGGGTGGATTCTATTTTGACAGCATGACCTTAAGCCGTGCCTCTTTGTGCTTCGTCCTTCTTGCCTTGGCTTCGCCTGCTTTTGTTTTTGCTCAAGCCAAAAACAAACCCAACGTCGCGTTTGGAAAAAATCAAGACATGGAGATCGAACTTGTTTCTGTGCCGGATTCCGTTGGCTCGGGTGGTAAGCCCGCTCCGACTGGTGCTGACGTAAAAACTTCCCAAGAAGGGCGATGGTTGCGGATCGACGTCCCATTTTCCACGGAGAAAAAAATCACACCCGAAATCAAATTTAAGTTTTATCTAGAGGGTTATGAGGTCACGGAACCTGAGGGGGCTGGAAAAGAGACGGAAAAGTTTGTGGTCTTGACCGGCGAAGTTACTTATCGGGATGTGCCAAAGGGTGCCAAGCATTACGCTGGCATGTTTCTTCCTCCCGCCACCGCCCTTCGTTTTTCCGGGACCAAGGCCAATGGAGAGACGGATTGGAGCGCCCGAAAAATGAATCTTCGGGTGGAGGCCCTTGATCAAGGCACCCCGGTGGAGGAAGTTTTCGATCTGCAGGGGGAAAAGGAAAAAGGTCTGAGTGGAAGGGGAGGCAAGAAGGATCCGGATTGGTACAAATCCGCGGACGCCCAAGAGGTTCCCGGAGCTCTGTTGTCGGTGACCGAGACGCCTTTTTGGCCCAAGGACTACAAGCGGTATGGCCAGATCAAGAGGCCTTAAAAGGGCGGATCCTTCAGGAGGATGGCTTCTTTTTCAAGAGCTTTGGCGGTCGATCTAGGGGCCTCGCATGTCAGGGTCTTGGAAATTGGCCCCGATCCCAAAGGGCGCCCCACCATTCTCGCGTTAGGCGAGGAAGAAATCCCCTTCGATCCGGCAAAGACCTCCGATTTTTTCCCTCTCTACTCGCAAGCCCTGGGTACGATCCTTGGGCGGATGCAGACCAAAACAAGGGTCTGTCATCTTTGTCTGGGCGGACCGGCAGTCTTTTCCCGGATTCTCAAAATTCCGGTCACTGACCCAGCCAAAATCGATTCCATCATCGGCTTTGAAGCCCAGCAAACGGTTCCGGCGATTGAGCAGGCTCTTTGGGACTATCAAATTCTCCCTTCCGCCCAGCCTGGTGAAAGCGAAGGTCTCATCTTGGCCATCAAAAAAGAGACGGTCGAGGAGATGTCCGCGGCCGCCAGTGCCGCTGGATGCAGGCCCCTTTCGGTGACCTTGGCTCCCGCTGCACTCCTCAACAGTTTTTTGTTCAACTATCCTGAGATTTCCGCAGCCAGCCTGATTTTGGATCTTGGGGCCCGGGCCAGCACGATCTGCCTGATCGAGGGCACACGGTTTTTCATCCGCGTTGTGCCGGTGGGAGCCGCGGCTATTACCCAGGCCGTGGCCACGGATCTGCAAGAGTCTTTTGCTGGCGCGGAGATCCTGAAAAAAGCCAAGGGTTTTGTTCATCCCGGGGGGGCGTATGAGGATTCTCCCGATGCGGCTACTGCAAGGATCTCCAAGTTGGCTCGTGGGGTAATGACCCGGTTGCATGCGGAGATCGAGAGATCCATTACCTTTTTCCGAAGTCAACAAGGGGGAGGTAAACCGACCCAAGCGTGGTTGGCTGGTGGAGGGACAGCATTGGGCTACAC
>RGTE01000177.1 GCA_010025475.1 Verrucomicrobiota bacterium | reverse complement strand
TAGAGGACGTTTTTTCCCTTCGCGCGGTGGTAGCGGGCGAGCACGTCGGTGATGGTGTAGTTCTCGCAATGCCCGAGGTGGAGCCGATCGCCCCGGTGTTTCCCCCGTCCCCGACCTGCAGGGTGCCGGCCGCAATCGTCGTCGCGCCGGAGTAGGTGTTGGCTCCGGAAAGTCTCGTGGTGCCCGCCCCGCTCTTGGTCAGGGCACCCGAATTGGTGATGGCGCCGGCAAAAGTCTGGCTCCCCGTCTCGGCCACCGTCAGGGTCTGTCCACTGGCCACGCTCACATTGCCTCCCGTGCTGCCACCACCCCGCAATGAGCCGATCGTCTCGCTCGAGTTGATCGCCAGAGTCGCCCCAGAAGCATTGGCCAGCGTCACCGCACCGGAATCGGCGATGGCACTGCCGCTGCTCAAAGTCAGGGTGCCGGCATTGATCGTGGTCAGCCCCGTGTAGGTGTTGGTCCCTTGGAAGATAAGCTCCCCCGCCCCCGCTGGCGTTGAACGTGTGCGTGCCCGTTCCCGCCAGACTCATGGTTAAAATGTTGGTAGTCGAACCCTGCACAGCGAGATTGGCACCGCTGCTGTTTTGGATCGTGCCATCGTTCCAGTTGAAGGCGGAGGACATGGTACCTGTGCGCTGAAGGGTCGTGGCGCGGATCAACCCACCCGAGTTGAGATTCAAGGTGCCGCTGTTGGTGCCAGCAGAGCCGGCGGGGCTGAGGTTGATGGTCGTCGAATTGAGGGTTCCTGCGACTGTCAGGTCGTAGGCCAAATTGGAATAAGCTTCACCGATCCGCGTGGTCGTGACATTCCAAGTCTGATTTGTCGCGATGGTCATCGACCCGGCCCCATTCTGATTGATGTTTAGGTTGTCGACGGTCACCGTTGCCAAGTTCAAGGTGGTAGGACCGTAGACTTCGATCGTGGTCGCCCCTGCACCTCCTCCATCGAGGATGGAGCCCGCTCCATTACCGATGGTGAGCGTCGATGTGCCGCCGCTGCTCACGCCGAGTTGCAGAATCGCGTCGCCTGCTCCGGACCCCATGGTGATGTTCCCACCCACCATTTCGTCTTAACTGCACGGTGGAGGTCCCGCTCGCTCCGCCAATGAAAAGATTCGTGGCAACTGCGGCTGAACTGATCCGAACCTGGGTGCCGTTGGTGACGGCGACGTCGTTGCTGCTTGAGGGAACGGTGCCGAGGCTCCAATTGCCGGCGGTTTCCCAGCCAGCGCCGCTTGCCCCAGTGTAGCTGTTCGTCGTCTGCGCTTGGGCAGTGGTCAACCCAAAGACGGAAATTATGAAAATCAAAAAGCGCCGATCCGCGAAAATCCCCTTCAAGCCACCTGATGCGAGCACCAAAGATCCAAGCAACTTTCTCATCCGATTATGGAATATAATCTAGGAGCCGTTTTTTGCAAGAGCTTTTTATGAAAAAGTTTTAAATGTGCTTAAGTTTATGCATATACTTGTGCGGTAATACTTTGTGAATTTTTTATTCGGGTTGATTGAGAGGCGTTAGAAAAAGTATAATAAACTTTAGCCCAGTTCATAAAAATTAAGCTCTGTTTTTGGGATTCTCAGATTGCCAAATCAACAGCGAAAATAGCCACGCGGAGGAACTAAAACCTGATTCCCCGCCATCGGACCTTGGCTAGTCAGTCATCGATGTTCCTTCAAGCAGCCCGGCGGATCAGGGGTCGCAGTAGAGTATTTTTTGGGGGTCAGAGGTGCACTTGCAAAAACCGGCCTGCAAATAATTGGTCATAAACGACTTCCACAGGGACTTCAATGGGGCCAGAGGTGTTGCAAATTATTGCCTATCAATATTTTATAGGCCTGTTTTTTGATTTTGGGGTCGAAGGTGAATTCTTTTGGAGATCTTATTTTTCCAAAAACCTGATTCCCCGCCATCGGACCTTGGCTAGTCAGTAAACGATGTCGCTTCGAGCAGCCCGGTGGATCGGAGATCGCAAAAGAAAAACCCATGGGGGCCAGCCAGCCCCCTTCATGCGAAAATCTTTCCTCCTTCCCGGTCCGGTCCGGAATGCCACGCTCCACTGGACCGCCCTGGGAGTGGCCGACCTCCACCTCAACGGCCAAAAAGTCGGCCGCGATTTCCTCATGCCCGGCTGGTCCGACTACCGCAAACGCGCCCAGGTCCTCTCCATCGATGTCACCCGGCTTCTCCGGCCCGGACCCAACCGGCTTGGCGCCATGCTCGGCGACGGTTGGTACTGCGGCTACCTGTTCTGCAAAGGAGAGCGCAATTTCTTCGGCAAATTCCCGCGGCTTCTCGCCCGGCTGGACATTCAGCTGGGGAACGGACAACGATTTTCCATCGTCACCGACCGCACCTGGGAACTGCGGTACGGGCCCATCCTCTCTTCTGACCTTTACAACGGAGAACACCACGATGCCCGGAAGGAGATTCCC